>CAMNCH010000195.1 GCA_946534145.1 uncultured Lachnospiraceae bacterium | reverse complement strand
GTGGCGGCTTACCTTACTTCACTTTACACCAAGACTATACACGCTGATGCAATGGGCAATATTGAGTAACGTTAAAAGGAGAACAATCATGAATAAAGTTATAGATGTTAAGGATCTTTGCAAGACCTACGTAGTTAATAAAAAGCAGAACAATGTTTTAAAGAACGTTAATTTTTCAATCGATGAAGGAGAAATGGTGGCCATCATGGGACCCTCCGGCTCAGGCAAGTCAACTCTTCTTTATACTGTGTCGGGAATGGACAAGATGACTGCGGGAGACGTAACCTTCTGCGGCAAAGAACTGGCTTCCCTTTCCGACAACGAAATGGCGGATGTCAGACTTGACGACATGGGTTTTATTTTTCAGCAGATGTATATGATGAAAAATCTCACGATTTTGGATAATATAATATTACCGGCAGTTAAATCGAAAAAGAACAAAGAAAACAGGGCGGCCATCGAAAAGCGCGGCAGAGCCCTTATGAAGAAGCTTGGCATTGAAGAAACCGCCGACAACGACATCAACGAAGTATCCGGCGGACAGCTTCAGAGAGCCTGCATCTGCAGGAGTATGATCAACAATCCCAAGGTCATCTTTGCGGATGAGCCCACAGGTGCGTTGAACCGTACCGCTTCCGACGAAGTTATGGGTGAAATGGTTAAGCTAAACAACGAAGGCACCACGGTAATGCTCGTCACCCACGATGCCAAGGTAGCGGCCAAATGCTCCCGCGTTCTTTATATAGTGGACGGCAACATTCAGGGCGAGTATAAGCTTGGCAACATGAGTAAGCCCGAGGAATTAAGAGACAGAGAAAGAAAGCTTAACAACTGGCTCATGGAAATGGGCTGGTAGCATAAAGAGGGTTTTATGACCGACATTCTTGTGGTTGAAGACAATACCGAATTAAGGGAAATACTGGCAGACTTTTTAAGAAATGAAGGCTACACCGTCTCTACGGCCGGGGACGGTGACAAAGCCCTTGCTCTTTATGAAAAATACGGGGCAAGGCTCCTCATTCTTGACATAATGCTCCCCGGAACAAGCGGCATGCGCATTCTTGACAAAGTCAGGGAAAACTCCAACACGCCCGTCATTATGGTCAGTGCGAAGCTTGGCAAGGACGACAAACTTAACGCTATTCTTTCCGGTGCCGACGACTACATTGAGAAGCCCTACGACATAGACATTCTGATAGCCAAGATTAAAGGTATCTTCAAAAGGCGTCTTGCGGTGGATGAGCTTACGGACGGAAACATTACCCTCGACATAGTCCATGAACGTATACTTAAGGATGGGCAACCCGCTGAGGCCACGTCCAAAGAATTCGAACTCCTAAAACTCCTTATGGAGAATAAAGGACAGACACTTCTTAAACACTACATTTTTGATACGGTCTGGGGCTCAGACTCCGAATCGGAAGCACAGACCCTCACCGTTCACATCAGATGGTTACGGGAAAAACTTGAGGATGACCCAAAGAATCCCACGAAAATCATAACCGTCTGGGGAAAGGGGTACAGGTACGAATAATCCCAAAACCCAAAACAGCATCCTCGGAAACTATATAAGGATGTGCATAACAGCCATGATAATACTGCTCCTCGTTGCGGGACTTGCAGTATTATTTGCGCGCCGTAACGGCAAAAGAATCATCAATCTTTATAAGATAGAGATTAACCGCGCAGAGAACGAACTTCGCGCCCACGCAGGTGAGCCGGACTTCCTGCCCGACTGCTCACAGTACGAGACCGTCACCGCCATAGTACCTTTTACGGAGGAAACATCGGTTTCTTTTTACGATGCCGATACCAATTATCATATAGCCGACATTGACGGGACTTTATATCGCATCGAATACACCATCGACCTTTCCAAAGAACGCAGCAATCTGTATAAATCCACTTTTGTCGTAATAGGGATAATCGTGGCGGCTGCCGTTCTTTTGCTGATATATATTTACTTACGCATTATTAAGACCTTCAACAAAATTTCCGGTTATCCCGCAGAACTTTCCAAGGGCAATCTTACCCTTCCCCTTACCGAGGAAAAGAACAAATACTTCGGGCAGTTCTTATGGGGACTTGATATGTTAAGAGAGAAGCTCGAGGATGAGAAGGCGCAGAATTTGGAACTTCAAAAGGAAAAGAATGTGTTTCTTCTTTCTTTGTCCCACGATATGAAGACGCCCATATCTGCGGTGAGACTTTATGCTGCGGCGCTTAAAAAGAACCTTTACAAGGATGAAGACAAGCTTCACGAAGTGGCGGACAAGATAGATGATAACGTGGCCGAGATAGAGAAATATGTGTCCCAAATAACATCTTCTTCCGGCGATGATTTCCTTGACTTGAATGTCAGTGAAGGCGAATTTTATCTTTCGGAAGCCATTAATCCGATTAAAGAATATTACGCCGACAAACTTGAAACCGTGGGCACGGAATTTACCGTTGAAGATTACACGGATGTTTTGTTAAGGGGCGACCGTGACAGATTTATCGAAGTTCTTCAGAACATTCTTGAGAATGCTGTCAAATACGGTGACGGAGGGTATATTAGGGTTTCTTTTTCCGATGAAGAGGATGCCCGCCTCGTTACGATTTCCGACAGCGGATGCACCCTTGATGCCAATGAAGCCGAGCACAT
>CAMNCH010000194.1 GCA_946534145.1 uncultured Lachnospiraceae bacterium | reverse complement strand
ACCACTAAGCCTACCGACATAACTTCATCGTTTCTGTTGATTTCCGTATCGATGACCGCTATCCATTTTTCCGTAAGATTTTCCGCATCCAGATCTTCTTTGGCTTGGCCGCCGGATTTAAGAGGCTTGCGTTTTTCTTTTTTTGTATCCACCGAAGTTTCACCGGAAGCAGTCTCCGCTTTTTCTGTATTTATGTCTGCGTCTTCTTTATCGTTCAAATCCTTATCGATGGAGGAAACGGTATAGCAATTCTTAAAGTCCACCTTCTCGTAATTATCAAGAAACTCTTCCATAAAGTCCCCGGCGTTAAAAACCCCCGCCTCAAAAACCTTATGAGCAACATCGCCGTATGCTATGATTTTAATGTTGGGGTTTCGGGATTTGATAACCTCAAGCATTTTGGAGGCATCCCGGGTGAGGTCTTCAAATTCCGCAATGATAAGATAGTCGAAACCTTTGATGTTGGGATTTACTTTGGCAAACATTCCCACCAGGTCCTCGGGATCTCCGTAGATACCGATAGTTCTTAATTCCCTGAAGGCAAAACCGCTGTAATATTCCACGGAAACATTGGAATTTTTTATGTCCGTCTCCACTTCGTTTTTAAAGAAACGACTGTTGGTAAAATAAAGAACTCTGTTTTTTACCGGAATCTGGGCGCAAAGTTCCTTAACCGCCGTTCTTTTTCCGCTTCCTGCGGCGCCGGCAAGCATAACGTTTTTGCCGGAAAGGGCTTTATCTATGAATTTTCTCTGTTCTTCTGTCAAGGCAAGTTGCTTTATTTGTGCCATTTTTTCCCTTTCGCCGCCGGTATGCTTTTATTCACACAACTCAGCAAGTGTAATTATAGCAGGGGGAAAATAACAAATTATTTCTATTTCCTGCGGTAATGTAGTATGATTTCTTCATAAGAAACTACAAACAAACACTGCGGAGAGAGACATGCCTGCTTATTTTTCACTTATAGTCAGCATTAAAAAAGAAAAACTTACGGACAATCTTTTCGGGGACTTTGTCAGTCTTCTGACGGATAGCGGATTTAAGTACGTCGGCGGTATTCGTGAGTACGAAAACGCTCCTCTTTCGGATATTATTCTTTGGAATACGAATCTTTTGTCGAAAGATTTTGAGCTTGGATACAGTGAAGACGCTTCGGCGGATTATAGACAGATTGTGTGGAAATACCGCCGTTTTTCATCTGTGCGACTCTTTGTTTGCAATTCCAAAGAAGACGATTACTTTACCCTTAATCTCATAATCCCCGAATCTGAAGTTACCAAATTCAATTGGGACAGCGGCAGACCCTTCTTCAGGCGCTCCGTTACTCAGGGCTTAAAAAATCTGGCCGTAAAAATATATGAGTCAGGCATTGCGGAAACAATCCAGACAGGACTTGAGGAAGACGAAGAAGTATCGCCCTCAGACATACAGGCCGGCGAAATACCTTCCGTCAATCCTTTTGCCATAATTCCCGCTTCCTATAATGCAGCCGGGTTCGGTGACAGCATCAAGACAAAAACGGTGGGCGTCAATGCAATTCTTATTACCCGCAAAATATGATAAAATCTTTTAAATAAACCCATAAAAATCCACGGGCTCATACGTATCGTAAGTGAAGAGCCCCGGGCATGATCAGGAGAAAACATGACAGAGGCGGCATTTGACGCCTGCATAGAAGCCATACTTAAGGGCGACCGCCAAGGGCTTAGAGACATCTACGACGCCTACCTTGACTACATATACCGTATTGTCTACGGTGTGGTAGGGCGACGTGAAGATGCGGAGGATATCACTTCCGAATTCTTTATAAAGCTCTGGCAGCAAGCCGACAAGTACAAAGGCGGCAGCGGGCACAAAGGATACCTTGCGACCATAGCAAGGAATATGGCACTTGACCATATGCGCAAGCACAAAAAAGAAGTTTTGGAAAGCTTCACTCAGGAATCCGAGGATGAAGCAGTATTTGAACCGGTGAGCGATTACAATACCGAGGCGGAAGTAATCGAGGATGTTGCGATTAAAGAAGCCATCGCCAAATTAAATCCCAAGGAACAGCAGATTATCAACATGAAGGTCTTGTCGGAAATGACCTTTGCGGAGATTTCTGAGACTCTTAAGGTTCCCATGGGAACGGTAACCTGGCGATACCGGGAAGCTGTTAAAAAACTAAGGAGGTACGGCTATTATGAAGAATCTTGAAAAAGAATACAAAGAAGCCATAAGCCATGAGACGCCGGATCTCTGGAGTCGCATAGAAGCAGGCGTTGACGCCTACGAGGCTTCCAAAAAAGAAACCGCTCCCGAAACGGTTGAAACACCTTCTGAGACCGGCCGGAACAACGTAGTAAACTTTAAATTCAAAAAAGCAATAAATATTATCGGCAAGATTTCCGTGGCAGCCGTTTTAGTGGCAGCCGTTGCCGTTACCATAAACTTAACCAGAACAGGCAGAGATTTTTCTGCAGAACCCGCCGCAGAAGCCACCATGGCAGACTCGGCAGCCGAGGAGTCAACTCATACCTACTCTCCTTCCGAAGAAGCTACCAAGCCCATCGATTTGCTACCGCCGGTGGCAGAGGCAGAGTCATCCGAAAGCCCCATAATGAACGGCGACACAGCCAAAGAAGAATCTCCTGCTCTTGACATCGGTTCTCCTTCCAAGCG
>CAMNCH010000193.1 GCA_946534145.1 uncultured Lachnospiraceae bacterium | reverse complement strand
GTTTATCACCCCACCAGCGTCATAACCCCCGAAATAATTGCTGCCACAATAGCGGCACCGAGAACCCATACAATCGCAAGAAACGACCTCTTCTTCAATGCCTGCAGCCAGGTCTGCACATAGGGAATATCTTCGCATCCGGGAAGCTGCCAGAACCTGCTGCAGCCTACCCAGATATTATCTATAACGACGCCGTCATAGATATTCATTACTTCCAAAAACAGCAGTGCCTGCAGATATGCAGTCTTAAAATCGGCAACATGATTCCATACTCCGATAATAAGCACAAGTGCCACAAGCATGACTATGTAAAACTGAGTCATGAAGATTTTTCTTTTCTTCTTCATTTTTTCAGGCGTAATAAGCCCTATTTCAAACGCCCTTTCCTGTACCGCCTTCGAATAAAAAAACAATCCGTCGATTGCTCCGCCGCGAACAGCATATCGCACCATCCCTGTAAAAAGAAGGCAGTATAGAGTTAATTGTACTGCTATCATAATCTAACTCCTCAAATCACCACACGACAAATCTAAGTATCAGATATTCAATTCCCGATATGATAAGCGCAAGTATTGCCGAGTATACGCACCCAATCAAACACCGCCTTTAGCGGCGTACAATCGCTTTATCGCCCCTTTTCACATTAGGCAAATGCAATCTCGGTTAGCCTTTGCTAACATTAAATATTAACACTCGTTAGCTTGTTTGTCTATCAAAATTCTACTGCTTCTATGCGCTTCTATGAAAAAAAACGGGTAACCACGTGCAAAACGTAGTTACCCCTCGTATACGTAAGTTATGCCGGCAGATAATCGCTCCATTTTCAAAGGTATTTGAGCACTATTTTTGTCATTTATAAAACTCCCTCTCAGTCTCGCTCCTCATATACAGGTTCGAATTGGCGCCCTCGCGCAGGGGGGTGAGTCTTTCTTTGTCCGAAAGCTGCTTGATGTATTGCCTGGAGCAGTTAAGAATCTCGGCGGCCTCGGAGGTGTCCACGAGACGAGTTTGGATAAAGTCGGTGAGGTCCGCGTAGGATATGGCGGATTCCCGACCGGTTGCCCGGAGGGTTTCTGCGGGGATGAAGCGCTCTTCGCCCCACTCGATTCCGTTGCCGCCGGGGGAAACGCGGACATTTCGGAGCACTTCGTCATTTCTGAGGACGTTTCCGAACAGCCTGTCATCCCGGCATAGCCTGCCCACATCCACAACAGCACTCTTCCCATCGGCGAAAAAAACAAGCACCTTTAAATTGCCAAGCGACATAACATCCAGGACTTTTCTCGCAAGCCGCTTCGAAATCTCCGAAATTATGTCCTTCTCGGATATTCTCACCAGATACAGTTCATCCTGGGCGCAGCGGCCCTCACTCAGCAAAAGAAGCTTATACTCGTCATATTCTTTGAGCCCGTTCTCCTTGAGGATGGTGCCCAGATTCTGGCGGTCGGGAGGAATAATGCGCTGCTCTGCGAATTTGCCGCTTCGGACGGAATCTATGCTATAGATGCCCTTCCGCACATAGTCGGCAAATATAAACGGGCACGTCCACTCATCCGTATCGCTTAATAACTCAGCAAAAAAACGCTTGCTCCTCTCATAGTAGAAAAGGTATCCGAGCAGGCTGCTCTCACGAGCTTTGTCACGTATTTCAAATACTGTCAAGGCTGCACCACCTTTCCCATATCATATCGCGCATCTTGGCGACAAACTCAGGCCCGATTACGGTATCAAAACCCTCAAACACCTTACTGAGGTCCTCTTCCTTAAGCTTCGGGAGCTTGTCAAAAAAGGACTTCGGAACAGCCTTCACGTTTTCAAGAGTGCTTGAAGTTCCGACAAATGACTGAACCTTCCTGTCTTCCGTCACATCGAACTTATCCAGTTCTTCCCGCGTATGGCACCTGCACACAAGACTGAGCCCATGGTCAAAGAGCGGAGCAAGGCGGACACTCTTCGCCTTGGCATCCCTTAAAACCTCTATATTGGCGCCGTGGCGGTCTCTGTTTAACACAAGGTAATCTATCAGGAACATCTCGTAAACATACCGCTCCCAGCCCATTCTGCGGCAGAAATCGAAGGGAGATTCATCGGTTTCTTTGTACATTGCATAATAATCTTCCAGCGAAATCTTGCTCTCGCCCTCACCCTTGTAGTCTTCGGACTCACACAGATACGTCTCATAATCCCGATCCTCAACCGTCACCAGCGCATGAACAAGGGTATACTCCAGATGCTCAATGCCAAAGAAAGCCAGCAGCCTCTGCACCACAATCTCGTTCACGCACTCATGCCCGGTAATTCCGTTAACGGAGTCAGAGTCGGAAAGTTTATAGTATTTTTTTCTTTTGCCCGAATCGTCGTAGGCCTTTAAAAAAGAGCCAGCAGTTCCTGAGGACTTACGTGTCCTGGCCCAGTTTAAGTATCTTAAATCCGTGATTTCGTATATAATGTCTTTCATGTCGCCACCTCGGATTACTTGACATTTGTCAAGTAATTTTCAAGATAATGGTAGCAATTTACTTGACGTTTGTCAAGTAAATCGGCCGGTTGTAGGTAGCCGATAGTGTTGAGGTGTGGGTTGGCAAGCGAAAGGAGCCCATAAAGAAGGGACCCATAACCGATAGGTCCCTGAATTTTGCTTTATTTATCCTCATCCATCATATCAAACTCCTCCAGCTCGTCGACGG
>CAMNCH010000192.1 GCA_946534145.1 uncultured Lachnospiraceae bacterium | reverse complement strand
CGGCGAGGTATTCTTTGACGATTTCTTAAAGCCCACAGAGTCCAAAGAAACCTTTGCGTGGAGCGAAGATATTTCAGTTAAGCTTAAAAAGGGCGTAAACAGAATAAGAGTCATGAACCACAGAAGACAGGAGAACACCCTCAATTCTTACTCAAGATTCTTAAAAGCCCTCAATAAACACAAGCCCGACCACGATATTATCTATTCCGCCTGCGAGTGGGGCAAGACCCACCCCCAGAACTGGGCTTACAAGGTATGCGATTCCTGGAGAATCCTCAACGATATTACCTTCAGAGTGGGCAATGACGGAGATCCCGGCACAGGCAGCTGGAAGGACGACTACACTCCCAGCGTGACCTCTCAGTACAATAAAGCTGTCATTATGGATGAATTTGCGGGCCTTGACAAGGGCTGGAACGACCCCGACATGCTTATGGTGGGCATGAACGGTCTTAACGATACGCAGTACAGAACTCACATGGCTGCGTGGTGCATGATGAATTCGCCTCTTTTCCTGGGTCTTGATTTAAGAAGGGTTGAGAAGGGTGATTCTTTGTACGAAATCATAGCCAACAAAGACCTTATCGATCTGAACCAGGATGCCCTCGGCATTCAGGCCAAGCGTGTGTTCTCTACACTTGCAAAAGAAAGTCCCGACAAAGAATACATCCGCGACATCAATCGTGTGGATATTCTCTGCAAGCCCTTAAGCGGCGGCGAATTTGCGCTTTCTTTTGTCAATGTCAGCGAAGTGGACAAAAAAGGTGAGTTTTCCGTAGATGTGAAGGAACTTGCGAAGATTTTCGGAAGCATTCGCGCTACCGGAAGCTACGAAGTCAAGGATTTATGGACCAAAGAAGTAACTCAGCACACAGGCGATATTTTCACCGTCGGCGAGATTCCTGCCTGCGGTAACATTACTTTGAGAGTTTCTCCCAAATAGGACGGTTATGATAACAGACGATTTTGTTGAGTGCATTCTGGATGAATATGAGGCAGCGGGTCTATGCAGGCTTGGCTCTGCAGAGAGGGCTGCGGCAAAAGAATATCTAGAATCCGATATTCCGGCGGATAATCTTCTCGGTGCGGTAAACCGCAAGCTTGCCGCACTGATTCTTCATAAAAGCCTTCAAAGGCTTACGGAAGAAAAAGATGAAGACTGGGGACCGGCACGGCAGTTTAAGGATATATATGACTGCCGCGTGTGTGCCAATGCGGTGGCGCAGGTTTCCACTAAAGGGATTTTGCCCCCGATTGCGATTGATGAATTCGGAATGACGGAAATACTTACGGAAAAAGAACTGAAAACTGCCGCAGAAAGACTGTTTTGTCTGCAAAAAAGAGTAACAAAATTGTTAGGATTTTAACCGATAGGAAACTGATAATACGAAACTGTACGAAAAGCCCAAATTCTCGGGCTTTTTTGTCTGTTAAAGGAAACCGTTTCATTGATTTAACACATTGACAAAGTGAAGTGTTAATGCTACAATCAGACAAACAGGCAAAGGGGCCTCTTGGGTACGATCTGGGGAATTGTTTGGTATAAATGCGGTCGATTTTAACGAAACTTTTTTACGCTTACAGTGAATACTCATTGTAGGCGTTTTTTTGTCCTTGCCGACAGCCGTTAACGGCGAGCGCGGCGCAAATATATTTAGGAGGATTAAAAAGTGAGAAGGTTTAGATTAAAAGCCATTTTGGCGCTTGTTCTTGCTCTTTGCATGAGCCTTGCATCCCTTCCGAGCGGATTGGCTTTTGCCGATGAGCTTAAGACCGAAAGCACCGAAACTCCTTTCTGGGAGTCTCTTGACGACGAATCTAAAGCGGAATTCGATCTGACTGAAGCTTTGGCTCTTGACGAAGTCGAAGAAGAAGAAGCTTATTCCGACGACGATGTTGTTCGTGTATTCATCGTATTTGAAGATGAATCCGTTGTGGAAGCGGGATATTCCACAGAAGACATCGCTGCCAATAAAGCAGCCATGAATTATTCCGATGCACTTGAAGCCACTCAGGACGAAGTCATCGCACAGATCGAGGAGAAAGCTCTTGCAGGAGCTGCCCTTGAGAAGAATTACAGCTTTACAATTTTCACCAATGCGGTTTCCGCAGACGTAAAGATTAAAGACCTTAAAGAAATCGAAGCGGTTGACGGTGTATCTGCCGTTTATATCGCTCCTGTTTATGAGACACTGGACGACCCTAATACCATGACCGCTGGTGAAATGGTTGGCAGTTACAGAACTTGGGAATCCGGCTACACCGGTGCAGGTACCAAGATTGCTATAGTTGATACCGGTATTGATGTAAATCACCCTTCTTTCTCTGAAGACGGTTATTTGTACGGCCTTAATAAAACAGCTGAAGAGCTCGGTAAATCCGTTGCTTCTTTCGACGTTCTCGATGAGTCTGACATTGCCGAGAATCTTGAAAAACTCAATGCATACTCAATGTACGATGGCCTTACCGCCGATGATTTATATGTAAATGCTAAGGTTCCTTACGGTTTTAACTATGTAGACCGTAACCTTGACCTTAAGCATCTCATTAATTCAGACGGTACGCACGATGACCACGGTTCTCACGTTGCAGGTATTGCTGCAGCCAATAAATACATCAACTATGATGGAGAATACAAGACAGAGAAACTCGGCGTTGTAGGTATTGCACCCGATGCTCAGCTCATGGTTATGAGAGT
>CAMNCH010000191.1 GCA_946534145.1 uncultured Lachnospiraceae bacterium | reverse complement strand
TCGGCTACGGTTTTGGACTTAAACCTCTTAAGACAGGCATACATGATTAAGTATGTTGCCAAGGCGCTAACCGACAAAGGCTTCACCAAAGGCCGCATTACTACGGATGCAGGCCTTTACGTTGACCTCGGCGACTACGGGACCGGAGGCTATGCTCCTGCCGAAGTCACAGGCGGTCAGCTTAGACTTGCCGACCCAATACCGGTTGGTAAGGGCGAGTGCATGACAGGCATTTCGGCTCTCCCCGCCGGCGAGGCAACAGATTGCTATTACACGGCTACCAAAGACTCGCAGACTTACTACAGGTTTCCTTTTCCTACGTTAAAAGAAGGCGGCTTTCCCAATTACGTGGGCAGCTCCTATGTCAAGAGTCATACAAACGACAGCATAGTTAATGCAATGTACGTTAACATCCTTCTGAATTCGGCGGCTGATGACAGCGAAGTAATGCGCATTATTGACGGAGCAGAGAACTTTGAGTGTTACGTCTTCGAAATTAAATAAAGTAATTCTTAATAAAGGCAGGAGATTACCACAATCTCTTGCTTTTATTGTTTTAATGTGGTAAAGTGTTAACATGCTGTATACAGGGATACAAATATTTACTTTTCCCTGTCGGCAAATAGCATTAAGAGAGGAATGGGAGATATTTATGAAGAAATTCACAGCAATGATTTTGGCACTTGTTTTAGCATTTTCTTTGACCGCTTGCGGTTCATCATCTGCCAATTTGAGATTTGTAACAGGCGGCGAGTCCGGCACATACTACGGCTTTGGCTCAGTTTTGGCCCAGCATGCCACCAATAACGCAGGTATCAAGGTAACCGGCCTTGTAGGTAACGGTTCCCAGTCCAACATCAACGAGTTAAAAGAAGGCAACGCAGAACTTGCATTTTGCCAGTCAGACGTTATGGCTTACGCTTATAACGGCACCAATCTTTTCGATACACCTATCACCAACTTTTCAACGGTAGCAGCTCTTTACACCGAGCAGGTTCAGATTGTTACTTTGGACGCATCCATTAAGACCGTAGCAGACCTTAAGGGCAAGAAAGTTTCCATCGGCGCTGCCGGTTCGGGCGTTTACTTTAACGCTATCGATGTTCTCGGAGCATACGGCCTTACCGAGAATGATATCGAGCCTACCTACCAGAGCTTTGGTGATTCTGCCGATGCACTTAAGGACGGCAAGATTGACGCAGCCTTCATGGTAGCAGGTGCACCCACCACAGCAGTAGTTGACCTTTCCACCACCAAGCAGGTATATCTTGTATCTCTTGACGATGAGCACGTTAACGCTCTTTTGGAGGCATCACCTTATTACACCAAGGTTGTACTTCCCGCCAGCACATACAACATGCCCGAAGATGTTACAACCGTAGCTGTAGGCGCAGTTATCCTTGCAAGAAACGATGTTTCCGAAGAAGCCATCTACGCATTCGTTAAAGACATCTTTGAAAATGCCGCTAACCTTACCGACAGCCATGCAAAATACGCAGAGATTAACCTTGAGTACGGCGCATCCATCAAGTCCGTACCTTATCATCCCGGCGCAGCCAAATATTTTGCGGAAAAAGGCTATAACGTTAAATAATCGGTACTGTCTATACAAGGACGGCGGATTCTTGTAAAGAGTCCGCCGCCTTTTAAGTTTATCCCGTGTCAAAAGGAGAATTGGTACATATGAGTAAAGAAACCGAAAAAACTTTACAGACCGAGATGACCTCCCAGTCGGAAATTGACGACATCATGAAGAAATACGACCGTGAGTCCAACACCCGCATCTGGGAAGGGGTTCCCAAGAAAATCATTGTGGGGTTCATGTCGATTTTCTCGATTTACTGTATCTACATGACTTTGTTTTCCACGGCGCTTCCCGAGACGAGGCTTTCTTTGTTCCTGGGATTCATCACCATCATCGGCTTTTTAATCTACCCCGTGAGTAAAAAGAATGTGCGTGTGAACCACATGCCCTGGTACGACATAGTGCTCATGACCGTCGGAGCCGGCTGTTTCTTTTATTTTGCCTTTACTGCCAAGTCCATTATCAAGATGGTGGCCAATACCGGTATCGGTCCTCTGCAGGTAATAATCGGAACCCTTGGAATACTTATTATGATTGAGCTTTGCAGACGCTGCGTAGGCGTGCCCATTCTGTGCGTTCTCGGAGCTCTGCTTCTTTATGCGTTTATCAATCAGTTTACTTACGGCGCAAGCTTCTATAAGGCTCTTCGTGCCATTATCAATAAGCTTTTCTATTCCACGAACGGTATCATCGGAACTCCCACGAATGTGTGCTATACATATATCGTTTTGTTCATCATCTTCGGAGCTTTCCTTGAGAGAACAGGTATATCCAACTTCTTTATTTCTTTTGCCAACAGAATAGCAGGCTGGTCTTCGGGCGGTCCCGCCAAGGTAGCGGTTATTTCTTCGGCACTTTGCGGTATGGTATCGGGTTCATCCGTAGGTAACACGGTTACCACAGGTTCCGTCACCATTCCCATGATGAAAAAAACAGGCTACAAGCCCGAATTTGCCGGCGCGGTTGAAGCGGCTGCATCAACGGGCGGACAGATTATGCCTCCCATTATGGGTGCTGCGGCATTCCTCATGGCAGAGTACATGAACTTACCCTATGCTCAGGTGGCTTTAAAAGCCGTTTTGCCGGCGGTTCTGTATTTTGCGGGTATTTTCATAGCCGTACATTTGGAGGCCAAGAAACTGGG
>CAMNCH010000190.1 GCA_946534145.1 uncultured Lachnospiraceae bacterium | reverse complement strand
CGGGAGCCACCTTAACATAGCCGCATACGTCGGATGAAACGATGGGTGAACCCTTGAATAATACAGAGTCCATTCTTACCGTTCCGCCGGTCTTAATTTCTTTCCCTGATTCAGCGGCAACGGTGGTAGAAGGTACCAGTCTTATATAGAGGTTATCCGCATTCTCTGCGCCTTCGGGTACATCAAAAGAATACTCGATATACTGGCCGGATGCATAAATCTTTGCAACGCCGTCGGTTATGGTGTAATTGTATTCTTTGTCCTCACCGGTAGTGTAATTGTGAGATTTGTAGAAAGCCGTTCCTGTTGTGAAATTATTGAAATCCACACCATTTACGGAATATTTAAGGGTATACTCACCGGAAGCTGTTCCGCTTGCACGAAGTCTGAAAGAAAGCTTCATTGCGCCGTATCCGTGAGATGAAAGCTTAAACTGAAGGTAGTCGTCGCTGCCTGAGCCAAGTCCCGTACCACCCATGTAGTAGTTGAGAGAACCGCTCTGATTCTTGGCTGAGGTGAAAGGTTTAACAACAGCACCGCTTACAACCGCAATAAATTCCTTGGCTGTATCGAGCCCGTCATTGCCCTCAACAAGGTCGGCATAAATAACCTTCTGATCGTCTGCATAAGGGCCGCCGCCGCCCCATTTAGCCACATCAAATACGGTATCGGTATCAACCTTGTAAGATGCAGTAACTACAGGGTAGAAGTTGGTAAGATAATCGCTCTTATACTTCTCATTGTAGCCGTATGTGGTGAAATCTTTATATTTGGAGTTCCACTCGATGTACTGAGGTCTTAAACCTTCTGCTGTGGAAGCTGCAACTTTAACGAGCCAGCCGCCTTCTTCTTTTTCAAGAATCCAGGTAGCGCCTGCGTCAAGGGAATCCTGATAGAAAAGGGTACCGCCCTTATCGGTGGATGCAAGGTACTGATTGTTGTCTACATTGAGGAATGCTACGCCGTCCTCGGTAATAATTACCTTATGAACTGCGGCATCGGAAGGAATTACAACCTTGTCGCCATCCTTGGTAACGGGGGTACCGCCAAGGTATTTGTTCGAAACCACCGTCGCGTTAAGTGCAGTATCAGCGGTAACGATTGCAACGGTGTCACCTGCCTTGAAAGGAAGGGTGTCATCGACAGGGTCGATTGGATCTATGGGCTCTACACCTGTTGCAGGATAAAAGTTTGCAATATAAGCATCTTTATACTTCTCGTTATATCCGTAGGTGGTAAAGTCTTTTTTACCGGAATACCACTCAATGTACTGAGGTCTTGCGGCATCCTTGGATGCAACACTCTTAATAAGCCAGCCACCTTCAGCCTTTTCAAGAATCCAAAGTGCGCCTGAATTGAGTTCATCCTGGAAGAAAAGAATATTGCCCTTTTCAGTGGTCGCAAGATACTTATTATCAACATTAAGGAAAGCAACACCTTCTTCTGTCACAACAGCTTTAAGTGCTGCTGCGTCGGAAGGAAGTACGACTGTATCGCCGTCCTTGGTAATAGGTGTACCGCCGAGGAATTTATCAGAAACAACAGTAGCATTAAGCGCTGTGTCAGCTACTACGATAGCTACCACGTCACCGTCTTTGAAAGGAAGAACAACTTCTTCCTGCTCATTGCCGGAAACATCGTCGTTACCGGAAATATCAATAACCTCTGCTTCAACCTTAATCTCAAAAGAAGAAACTTCGCTGTCGGTATAGCCTTCTGCCTGAGCGAAAGCCTTGATAACAGTATCTTCGTTGATTACGATAGGAGCCTCGTATACAGAGAAATTGTCTGTATCGTTAACGTTATAGTAAATAACTGCGCCTTCGGTATCACATGCCAAAGAAACAGTCTCTCCTGCCTTAACGGTTGTAACACCGTCAACCACATATACGTCTGAGCATACGGGTGTGGGAGGAACGATTACTCCGCCGGTTTTAACACCGTCAAATACGATGTTGTTGATACCCATGGTACCGCCGCCGGCAATTGCATCGCCTCTTGCGGAAAGAGAGCCTTCGGTAACTCTGAATCTTAACTTGAAGCTGTGTCCGCTTAAAACGGAGGTCTCCGAAGGATCCAGGGTAAATGTTTCGGTTACGTTTTTGGCCTTTTCGGGAAGATTTGTGCTCACATATTTAAGAGGAGCAAACTCTTCTGAGCCGTCAAGCGCATACTCGAACACGAAGTCACGGGGACCGGTCTGAGTAACACGGTTGCTGAAGCTTAGGCCGATGCTCTCATATTCGGAAGCATTAATGTTAAACTCCCAATATGATACTCCCGGCTGAATGTTGTCAGCTGAGATGTGTCCGGCTGAAAAGCCTTTGTAATTGGCACCGCTTAAAGTTAATCCTACTTCGGAAAAACCAACGGGGCTTTCGGCAGGAGCAGTGTCTGCAGTCGCAGTAAAGGACGCAATGACCTCTCTCGCCGGGGCATCGTCAGCGTATGCATTTAAACTTACGTTACCGAAAACGCTCGTAAAAAGCATAAAAGCCGCCATTAACAATGCCAGTCTTTTCTTCCTTGCTTTTTTCATCTTTTTCTCCCTTAATCATATATTTTTCCGCTTCATGCGGATGATTAACGTTTGTAGTGTGTGGAAAGAAATTATTGAGATTTTCAGAAAATAAAGAAAAAATATCCCCTATACCATTCTCTTTCACCGTAAAAAAATACTACCATAAAAGCCCCTTTTAAACAATGCAGTTATGTCTACCCAAGTCTAACATTTTCGTTATATTTCGAATTGTGGTTCACATAATTG
>CAMNCH010000189.1 GCA_946534145.1 uncultured Lachnospiraceae bacterium | reverse complement strand
AGAACCACTTCTCTCTCATCCTCATAAACCTGAAGGTAATTGTAAACGGACTCACCCTCGTAGGTTAAATCGTTTTGCCAGAAAGCAAAACTTGAACTGTGGCCAAAAAAGCAGCAGAGGATGAAAATCACAATACTAACAGGTACTTTTCCCACCTTCGTAAAATTTATTTTGGAACTCACAAAGTAAATAATCGAAAGAATCAGAAGAATGCCGGCAAAAATCAAAAACGTTACGGAAGTGCCCACCGCGGGAATCGTAATAAACGTAGGCACGAAGGTTCCTATGATGCTGCCGATTGTATTGAAAGCGTTAAGTCTTCCCACTATGGAAGCGCTGTCGTCAAGGCTGTCCATGGTGAACTTAACCAAAGAAGGCGTAACCGTTCCCAGCAAAAACAAAGGAAACACGAATATCACCATACAGGCCGCAAAGCCCGCAATTATTAAGAAATTGGAGTTGACCGTCACCACTATAAGTGCCGAAAGTCCGATAATAATGTACTTGCCTACAACGGGTATCAAAGCAAGCCAGATAGCCGCTATGATGATACGTCCGTAAAGTTTGTCGGGATTTGGATCCTTGTCGGCCTTTCTGCCGCCGTAAAGATTACCGAGCGCCATAGCAATCATGATGGTACCGATAATTATGGTCCATACAATCTGGGAGGAACTGAAGTAAGGTGCAAGCAATCTGCTGGCTCCAAGCTCCGCCGCCATAACCGCCATTCCCGCAAAGAACTCGGTTAGATACAGGTACAATTTGTTTTTAAGTATTTTTCTTTCCATGGGAACCTCTTAAGACTCGCCCTCCGGCACTAAGAACCGTACCGAGAGCTTTTTCACATACATCGATTATAGCATATCGCATATACACAGTTCATCTTAAAAATCCGTAAACTCTTTGGGCTGCATAAAAAGAAAAACCCGGCAAAAAGGCCCGTTAAAGAGCATTTCTGCCGAGTTTTAAACGTAAAGGCGCTGCTATTTGGACGCTTCGATAAGCTTCGGAAGTGTCGCTTCGAAATCCACCCCGTACCAGGGCTTCTTCGGATTTTTAAGGGTTTCCGCTATGGTAAGAGCGGTGTAGTCTGCGGCAATTTTAAAGGATTCGTAAAGGCTCTTGCCTTTTACAAGCGCTCCTACCGCTGCGCTTGAGAAAAGATCGCCGGTGCCGTGATATTTGGCATCGATTAGGTCATTCTGATAGGTGAAATATTCGTCCTTTTCCCTGTCGTAGCCGTATACGCCGGTCTTGCCCTTTGAAAGAGATACGCCTGTTAGGACGCTTACTTTGGCGCCAAGCTCGGTTAAACGGCTGAGGAGTGTCTTAATGTAGTCTTCGCCGTACTCTTCTCTGTATTCCGTGCCTGTCATGAAGGCGGCTTCGGTGATGTTGGGAACGATAATGTCTGCGCTTGCACACAGTTCTGCGTTTTTCTTAACGTAGTCATCGTTAAAAGCAGGATAAAGCTTGCCGTTGTCGGCCATTACCGGGTCTACAAACACAAAGGAGCCGTCTTTCTTAAAGGTCTTAAAGAGGTCTTTCATGAGTTCTATCTCTTCCACCGTTCCGAGATACCCCGTGTAGATTGCGTCAAATTCCACATTCTCGCTTTTCCAGTGGTTGGTAATGGGCGTAATCTGGTCGGACAAATCCTTCACCGTAAAGTTCTTAAACATGGTATGGGTAGATAAAACTGCCGTAGGCAAAATAACGGTCTCCACTCCCATGGCGGATATTACGGGAAGTGCAATGGTCAAAGAACACTTGCCCAGGCAGGAAATGTCCTGAATCGTTAAAACTCTTTTCATTTGGCTACCATCCTCTCTGTAATATAAAGGGCCCCGGAAATACTCCGAAGCCCTGTGCATTAGTCGTATTACTATTCTGTGAATAAAGGTGTTGAATAGTATCTGTCTCCGCTGTCGGGAAGAAGGGCTACTATGGTCTTACCCTTGTTCTCGGGGCGTTTTGCAAGTTCGATTGCTCCGAAAAGTGATGCGCCTGAGGAGATACCTACGAGGATACCTTCCTTCTTGGCAAGAAGCTTTGCAGTAGCAAAAGCATCTTCATTGGATGCGGTAAATACTTCGTCATATACCTTGGTGTTAAGCACTTCCGGTACGAAGCCTGCGCCGATACCCTGAATCTTGTGAGCGCCTGCATGACCTTCGGACAAAACAGGTGAGTCCTTGGGCTCTAAGGCTACAACCTTAAGGTCGGGGTTCTTGCTCTTTAAGAACTCGCCCGTACCTGTAACGGTACCGCCTGTGCCTACGCCTGCGATAAAGATATCTACATTACCGTCGGTATCTTCCCAGATTTCGGGACCGGTGGTCTCTCTGTGAACCTTGGGGTTAGCAGGGTTAACAAACTGGCCGGGGATAAAGCTTCCGGGAATTTCTGCTGCAAGTTCGTCAGCCTTGGCGATAGCTCCCTTCATACCCTTTGCGCCTTCGGTAAGAACGATTTCGGCGCCGTATGCCTTTAAGATGTTACGTCTCTCAACGCTCATGGTCTCGGGCATTGTAAGAATGATACGATAGCCCTTGGCTGCTGCGATGGATGCAAGACCGATACCGGTGTTACCGGATGTGGGCTCGATGATAACGGAGCCTTCTTTTAAAAGTCCCTTGGCTTCAGCGTCTTCAATCATTGCCTTGGCAATTCTGTCCTTAACGCTTCCTGCGGGGTTAAAATACTCAAGCTTAACCAAAATCTTTGCTTCAAGCCCCAGTTCCTTCTCGATATTGGCAACTTCCAAAAGGGGAGTCTTTCCAATAATCTCTGCTGCTGAT
>CAMNCH010000188.1 GCA_946534145.1 uncultured Lachnospiraceae bacterium | reverse complement strand
TTTCTCTGCAGGCTTCTCTGCCGCTTTAACCGGCTCGGGCTCGACCTTGACCGGAGTTTCTTTTTTCTCCTTGGGAGGCTCTTCGGTCTTAACCGCCGCAAAATCTTCAAGGTTAAGCATAAGCTGTTCGGGCTCGGCTTCCCTCACCGTAAATTTTGAAGAAGCCTTCTCAACGGGTTTAAGCTTCACCCCCGCGGGCTCTCTTACCCGAACGGTGGCTCCCTGAGAGTCGGTATATTCATTTAAAAGTCCCAGAAAATCCATCTGGCCTTCGTATTTATTTTTTGACATTGATATCCCAATATGCCTTATTGCCCGTAAGCTTACGCACGAGACTCTGAGGCAGCTTCATATAGTTCTTGCCAAGCTTGTATCCCAAAAGTTTAAACACGCACTGAATGCCGAAGGGTACAACAAGCCATGGCCTTCTTAATCTATTAAACCGCTTTAGCGAGTATTTTACAAGTCGCTTTCCTTCGGATTCGCTCTTAATGCCTTCAAAAACCTCCGGGTGATCCGCCTGAGACACGCCCAGGTCAAAGTTTCTGTGAAGCTGTTGCATGCCCGAATAATTGTGGGAATGATATACCTCCGCATCTGCGGCATAGGCGACTCTGTATCCCTTCATAAGAGCATCGTGGGCAAAAATCATATCCTCGTTGAAAATTGCGGGAGCCTTAAAGCCCCCCACTTCCATATACAGTTCACGCCTGTAAGCGGCGCACACGTCTGAGCAAAAGAAAGCCTTAATGCCCATCCTGTCTATGTCCGAAGCATCCCTTAACTGAGGCTCTCCCGGGTAATTGAACTCTCTTGTAACCCGCTCGATTATTCCTGCATTCTTACGGGGCAGCTGTCTTGCATACGCAACAGCCACGCCTTCGGTAAGATGCGCGGTAAGACGTTCCAAAAGTTTTTCGTCTACGGGAACTGCATCCTGTGTCATCATTACCACCACATCGGCGTTACTCTTAAGCATAGCCATGTGCCTGGTGCCCGCGTGGTCGAATTCTTTTGCGGTAATATGACAGACCTCGGCGCCGTATTCGGAAGCATCAAAAGAAACCCTTCCCGCAAACTCATCATACAAAGGTTTTTCCGTGTTAACCAGTATAATGCGATTTATTGAAAGGGTCTGCTTTTTAAGCAATCTGATAAGGGTTACGAATTCCTCTCCCGGTCTAAAGAGAGGAATCACCACATCTATTGTCATAAACGCTCCTTAATATGCGTTTTTATTGATAAAACCGGTAAAGAAAGTCATAAAGAAAATCTTTATGTCAAATCCCACAGTCCAGTTTTCGATATAGAAAATATCGTGCTCGATACGCTCTTCTATGGAGGTATCGCCTCTTAAACCGTTGACCTGGGCCCATCCGGTAAGGCCCGGACGAACCTGATGCTTAATCATGTAGCGGGGAATCTCCTCCTGGAACTTCTCCACAAACTGCGGTCTTTCGGGGCGGGGACCCACTATGCTCATGTCGCCTATAAGGATATTGAAAAGCTGAGGAAGCTCGTCAAGACTGGTACGACGCAAAAACTTGCCGATACCCGTAACTCTGGGGTCGTCTTTGACGGTCCAGCCTTTTTTCTCCTCGGAATCCTCCTGCATGCGCATGGAACGGAACTTGTACATGTTAAAGGGTCTGTTGTGAAGGCCCACTCTCTGCTGCTTGAAAATAATGGGGCCGGGACTTGAAAGTTTCACCAGAACAGCCGCCACTATCATAATGGGCGAGGTAATGATAATGCCTATAAGTGCGCCGAAAAAGTCGGCTATGCGCTTAAGTGTCGCATATCCCGCATTGGCAAGGGGCACATATCTGATGTTGATAAGGGGAAGTCCGAACAAATCCTCTGTATAAGCGCGGCTCGGTATAAATTTATTGTAGTCGGGAATAAACTGGGTATGAACACCCTGCTTCTCGCATTCTTTGACCACTTCCTCAAGGAAATCATAGTCCTCAAGGGAAAGGGTAATGGCTACTTCTTCAAGGTCATTCTCCTGTAAGATAGGGGTCAGCGCGGTAACCGGGCCTATAACTCTTACGCCCTTATACTCGTAACCGGGCTCTTTGCGGTTGTCAAGAAGTCCGTATACGGAATAGCCCCACTGAGGGTTTCCTACTATTCTGTCGATAAAGGCTTCCGCCGCATCGGAGTAGCCCACCAGAAGAATATGCTTCTGATTGTATCCTTTTTTGCGTGCAAAGCGCAAAGTCTTTCTGAGTACTACGCGAAATGCCATGGTGGCAAAGGTGTTTACGAAAAAGAACAGGCCCAGTACGGAACGGGCATAGTCGATATCCTTGATAATAACGTAAATACCTACAATAAGTGCTCCCATACCCATAACATTGGCCTTCAGAAGTGCAAAACACTCGTGCTTAATTCTGGAAGTTCTCTTGGGGTCATACACGGAGTTCAAAAAATATATAAGCAAATATACCGGTGTGACCATTACCATGAGTCTTAAGTAAGACTGTATGGGAAGTCGCCCCACCTCTCCGGGGGCAAGAATTTTAAACTTAACAATATATGCAAAAGGCATGGAGCAGAATATTATCACCATGTCGATTAATACCAGCAATCTGTTGAATATACGTTGATTCTCTTTAATCAATTCGCATTCTCCTTATGCAATTTAAAGGTCCGACTGCGCGGACTGCCCGCTTTTTTATCATACTATCCAAAAAAACCTTTTTCCCCAAGGAAAATACTCTTAAATTTTTCTTAATATGACAGCGGGTTGCATACCGCGTTATTATAACACAATCTGCGAAATACAAAAAGGGCTGCCGTGCATAAACACGACAGCCCTTTGTTCAAACCGATTAATTCTGTAT
>CAMNCH010000187.1 GCA_946534145.1 uncultured Lachnospiraceae bacterium | reverse complement strand
GAATTGCTTTGCATCCGTGTTATGGGCGGATCTACAAGAAGATATGCTAACATCGGCGATGTTATCGTTGCCAGTGTTAAAGATGCTACACCCGGCGGAGTTGTTAAGAAGGGTGATGTAGTAAAGGCTGTTGTTGTTCGTACAGTTAAAGGCGCTCGTCGTAAAGACGGCTCCTATATCAAATTTGACGAGAATGCTGCGGTTATCATCAAAGACGACAAGGAACCCAAGGGAACCCGTATCTTTGGACCCGTAGCGAGAGAGCTTCGTGAGAAACAGTTCTCCAAGATTGTTTCTTTGGCTCCCGAAGTACTGTAGGAGGTAGCTAATGGCAACAATGAAGATTAAGAAAGGTGATACTGTTAAGGTTATCGCCGGCAAGGACACCGGAAAAGAAGGTAAGGTTCTTGTTGTAGACCAGAAGAACGCTAAGGTTGTTGTTGAAGGCGTTAACATGGTTAGCAAGCATATGAAGCCCTCCCAGGCTAATCAGAACGGTGGCATCGTACAGAAAGAAGCTGCAATCGATATCTCTAACGTAATGCTCGTATTCAAGGGCAAGACCACAAGAGTCGGCTTCAAGATGGACGGTGACAAGAAAGTCCGTTTTGCCAAGGCAACGGGCGACGTTATCGATTAATACGTAAAGGAGGCCAATTAAACGTGAGTAGATATAAGGATTTATACAAAAACGAAATTGTCAAGGCAATGACTGACAAGTTCGGATATAAGAACGTTATGGAAGTTCCCAAGCTCGACAAGATCGTAATCAACATGGGTGTTGGCGAAGCTAAGGAAAATGCCAAGGTTTTGGAATCTGCTGTAGCTGACATGGAAAAGATTGCAGGTCAGAAGGCAGTTATCACAAAGGCAAAGAAGTCTGTTGCAAACTTCAAGATTCGTGAAGGTCAGGCTATCGGATGTAAGGTTACCCTTCGCGGTGAGAAGATGTACGAGTTCTGCGACCGTCTTGTAAACCTTGCACTTCCCCGAGTTCGTGACTTCAGAGGTGTAAACCCCAACGGATTCGATGGCAGAGGTAACTACGCTCTTGGTATCAAAGAGCAGATTATTTTCCCTGAAATCGAGTACGATAAGGTAGATAAGGTTCGTGGTATGGACATTATCTTCGTAACTACAGCAAAGACAGATGAAGAGGCACGTGAATTACTTAGATTATTCAACATGCCGTTCGCGAAATAGGAGGAGGTAAATTCATGGCTAAGACAGCAATGAAGCTTAAACAGCAGAAAAAGCCTAAGTTCTCTACAAGAGCATATACCCGCTGCAAGATTTGCGGACGTCCCCATGCAGTTTTAAGAAAGTATGGAATTTGCAGAGTTTGCTTCCGTGAACTCGCATACAAGGGCGAAATCCCCGGCGTTAAGAAGGCCAGCTGGTAAGAAGAAAGGAGGACAATCAAATGGCATGTAATGATCCCATTGCAGATATGCTTACAAGAATTCGTAATGCTAACACTGCAAAACACGATACAGTAGATGTTCCCTCATCCAAGATGAAATTAGCTATCGCTCAGATTCTTCTTGATGAAGGTTACATAAAGAAATTTGATTTAGTTGACGAAGGCAGCTTTAAGAACATTCACATCACCTTAAAGTACGGTGCTGACAAGAACGAAAAGATTATCTCCGGTATTCAGAGAATCTCCAAGCCCGGTCTTCGTGTATACGCTAGCAAGGAAGATCTTCCCAGAGTACTTGGCGGACTTGGTATCGCTATCATCTCCACCAACCAGGGCGTTGTTACCGACAAGAAGGCTCGTGAGCTTGCAGTCGGCGGCGAAGTACTTGCTTTCGTTTGGTAATTTCTGATACATATTAACCTAATTAATAAATAGGAGGTACGGGCATGTCACGTATAGGTAGAATGCCAATCGCGATTCCTGCAGGTGTAACTGTAGAAGTTGCAGAAAATAACAAAGTGACCGTTAAAGGTCCCAAGGGAACACTTGAAAGAGTATTACCCAAGGAAATGGAAATCAAGGTTGAGGGAGCTGAAGTAGTAGTTTCCAGACCCAACGATTTAAAGAAGATGAAATCTCTTCATGGTTTAACCAGAACACTTGTAAACAACATGGTTGTTGGTGTTACAAACGGCTATGAGAAGAAGCTTGAAGTTAACGGTGTAGGTTACAGAGCAGCTAAGGCTGGCAAGAAGTTAACCTTATCCTTAGGCTATTCTCATCCGGTTGAAATGGAAGACCCTGCAGGTATCGAGACCGTAGTTGAAGGTAACGTTATCACCGTTAAGGGTATCGACAAAGAAAAAGTTGGCCAATTCGCAGCTGAGATCAGAGACAAGAGAAGACCTGAACCTTACAAGGGCAAGGGTATCAAGTATGCCGATGAAGTTATCAGACGTAAAGTTGGTAAGACCGGTAAGAAATAATAGATAAGGAGAGTGTAAAAATGGTTAGCAAAGAATCAAGACAGGAAATCCGTGTTAAAAAGCACATGAAAATCCGTAACCGTTTTGCAGGTACAGCTGAAAGACCCCGTCTTGCTGTATTCCGCAGTAACAACCATATGTATGCTCAAATTATCGATGATACAGTTGGTAAGACTTTGGTTGCAGCATCCACCGTTGAGAAGGATGTTAAGGCAGAGTTAAAGAAAACCAATGACGTCGAAGCAGCAGCATATTTGGGAACTGTAATTGCAAAGCGTGCAATTGAAAAAGGTATTAAGACAGTAGTCTTTGACAGAGGCGGCTTTATATACCAGGGTAAAGTAGCAGCATTAGCTGACGCAGCAAGAGAAGCTGGGTTGGAATTCTAGGAAGGAGAACACATCACATGAAACGCACTATGATAGATACAACTAACATGGAGTT
>CAMNCH010000186.1 GCA_946534145.1 uncultured Lachnospiraceae bacterium | reverse complement strand
AATCATAAAGTCCGCCGTCACGGAAGTTAAGGAATCGCACATCATCAACGCCCAGAATCTTCGCCGCGCCGATGCTCTCTTCCTGTCTGATAATCGCCAGTTCTTCGGGTGTGGTGCCCTCCGGCGCATAGTCCAGTCCGAAACGCCCGTCAATACAGATGAGAAACGTAACTTTCTTGCCCATGGCCGATAGCTTGGCCACCGTCGCCCCCGCTCCGATTTCTATATCATCGGGATGAGGCCCTATAAAAAGAAACCTCTCATAATCCAATATTCTCGGCACCGGAGCCGCCATTTTCAGCACAAAAGAAGTAATGCTCATTAATCCCCCTTCAGGACTTATCTTTACATCTGTTCCAAAATATACTCTTTGACACCCTCGAGCCTGCTCTTCTGCCACTCGCCCTTTTCAGCCTCGGCCGCCAGGGGAAGCACGATAAAGAAATCGAGTCCCTCACCCGGCACGCGCCCGCTCCTTTTTGGATTGGCAAAATGCTCCGCCCATTCTTCCTCGGTAGCATCGGGCTTCATGGTCTTCATGAATATCTGCTGTCGCTTTGTGGCCGCCACAAATGCCTTAGCGGAAAGAGGAGCCAAAAGCCTGTATTCATCCTCTCGCACATCCTCAAATATGCGGGGAATGTCGCCTTTGACAACGTGTTCTTTTTCCCTGTCGATTTCAATGCCTAAGGCGTCAAAAGAAACCGCCTCTTTCGTGAAGTTAAGCTTCACCAAAAGCCCGTACTGCGTGTTAAACTGAGCCCGCTGATAGGGCGTATCAAAGATAAAATTGCCGAGGGAATAAAAAATCAGTTTGTCCCCAACGGTCTCGTAATTCATGGGAACATGAGGGTGATGGCCGATTATTACGTCCGCACCCATCTCAAGATATTTTAGATAGCGGTCCCGCGTATATGGTGTGGCAAGAGAGGTAAATTCCTCGCCGCCGTGGGACACGATAACGCACCAGCGACAGGTTTTCTTTATCTTGCGGATGCGGGCCTCAATCAGGTCATAGTCGCTCCAGTTAAGGCAGCCTGCCTTGTCGGGCCCCGCAGGCTTACAGCCTCGCTGATAGCCCACTCCTATAAGGCCGATGCCCCCTGCTTCGTCAAGGATAAGGGGCTTGCTCGCCTCCTCAATATTCATGCCTGCTCCGAGAGTCTTGACTCCGGCATGGGCAGCTTCGGTAAGCGTCGCCTTCATGCCGTCCTCGCCTGCGTCCATAATATGGTTGTTGCAGATATTCCAGATATCCGCATGCATCTTCTTAAGCACATTAACCGCACCGGGGTTCATAGTATGCATGAGCTGAGCCGCCCCCTCGGTGGTCGTATTGGCCGGGACATCAAGGATCGGTCCCTCTACATTGGCCGCCACATGGTCGCCGCTATGCAGGAAAGAAAGTACCTCTCCGGCTATCAGGTCCTCGTCTTCCCATTTTTTGTCCATATATCGGTCAAAGCCTATATCACCCGTAAAAACAATCGATGCAGTATCCTTCATTCTTTTACTCCGAATCATACTTTTACTGTATTTTATCAAATCCGGTACGATTGTTAAAGTCTGCCGGTGTCAGACGCTCCGCTTTCTTTTGCCGATTCCTTTAATCAGGTCTTCACCCTTTTTAAGAATTACCGCCGAAGCCAGTCCGAGCGCAAAAACAACAAAGACGAACAGCAACGGATTCTTTATGTAATAAAGGCTTTTAAATTTTCCTTCGAACGCGTATGTAAACAGTTCCGAAAACAGACCGTGTATCAGATAAAACTGCAAAGTAATCGTGCCCATAAAATCAAGGAATCTGTTGCCGATTCGAAGCTTGAGCCCCGTTACATAGGCCGTAAAGACCACAGAAGACGAGACAAGAATCTCTGAAATCAGGCAGCCGATTCTTCTTAATACCTTAAATGAGGCGTTCCAGGTTTCGCCGTAATATGACAAATGTCTTTTTGCAAATTCCGACAATATCGTAAATGCAACTATGGAAAGTATACCAAGTACCAAATACGCGGCATGATGCTTTTTGATATGTTCCACAATCTTTTTCTCATGCCGGGCAAAGAAAATGCCCACCACAAAAAGATGTATCGAATTGTACCACCATTCGCCCCTCATCACCCAGTCGTTATGGTCTATGCACGCTCCGAGAACCTGGTAAGCCACCGTAAATACCAGCACGGCGAAAAGCGCTTTCTTTTCATCCTTTATGAATCTGAAGGCGAAAAAGAAACACAGATAAAACAGCGGAATTATATAAACGTACCAGCTGTAGGGATTGCAAAGCTTTGCGCCCGTTAAATACCACAAAAGCTTCTTGCCCGAAATCGGTTCTCCCACGGAATATCTTACTGCAAGAAATATAAATTTTGTGACTAATCCGAGCGCCACAATGGGCACTATGCGTTTGAGAATAAAGTGATTTTTAAGGTAGTTTTCTTTGGTCTTGAAGCTCTTGTAGAGTCCGTAGCCCGAAGAAAAAGTAAAAAAGGTCACCAGGATATACCCTATGGGCACAAAGAACTCGAGCCCCGGTTTGTAGTAACGTTTATCTATCCAGGAAGCGGACACTTTCTGCCCGCAGTGATGCAGCATGATGCAAATAGCCGCAAAGCCCTGTATTGCCTTCATCTGCCTTAAGGAAAATGCTTCCTCGTTCCATTCGTCCTTCTTAAATCTCTTGCTGCCCCATAGCAGTGTAACCAGCATAATCGGATATATCGCATAAATCATTATTTACTCCCTCCGTTTTGGATTCACATTCTCAGAATCGAGTGACCTGCTCTAAGAATGGCTCTGTATTCTGCTCATTTTTGCGTAGCTTCCGCCGAGAGCCACCAGTTCATCGTGGGTGCCCTGCTCGGT
>CAMNCH010000185.1 GCA_946534145.1 uncultured Lachnospiraceae bacterium | reverse complement strand
GGTGCCACCACACTGGACGAGTACCGTGAATATATAGAGAAGGATGCGGCTTTGGAGCGTCGTTTCCAGCCGGTTCATGTGGATGAGCCCACAGTTGAGGACACCATTTCAATTCTGCGTGGCCTTAAGGAACGTTACGAGGTCTTCCACGGAGTTAAGATTACCGACAGTGCTTTAGTCAGCGCCGCAACACTTTCTCACAGATACATCTCCGACAGATTCCTGCCCGACAAGGCCATCGACCTTGTGGACGAAGCCTGCGCACTCATTAAGACCGAGATGAATTCAATGCCCGTTGAAATCGATGAGTGCAAGCGTCGCGTAATGCAGCTTGAAATCGAAGAAGCGGCTCTTAAGAACGAAACCGACCGCTTAAGCCTTGACCGCCTGGAGGCTCTTCGTGCAGAACTTGCCAAAGAAAAAGAAGAGCTTGCCAACCGCATGGCTCAGTGGGAGAACGAGAAGAAGTCAGTAGGACGACTTTCCGAACTTCGTGAGCAGATTGAAGCGGTTAACAATGAAATACAGATTGCTTCAAGAGACGGTAACTACGAGAAGGCAGCAGAGCTTTCCTACGGCAAACTTCCCGCTCTCAAAAAAGAACTGGAGACCGCCGAGGCGGAAGTTGAGAAGAAGGACCTTTCTTTGGTCCATGAAGCCGTTACGGATGAAGAGATTACCAAGATTATTTCCCGCTGGACGCATATTCCGCTTAGCAAGTTAACCGAGTCCGAGCGTAACAAAACTTTGCACCTTGACGATGAACTTCACAAGACCGTAGTGGGTCAGGACGAAGCCGTCAATAAGGTTACGGAGGCCATTATCCGTTCAAGAGCGGGTATCAAGGACCCTTCAAGACCCATCGGTTCCTTCCTGTTCCTCGGCCCTACCGGTGTAGGTAAGACGGAACTTTCCAAGGCTCTTGCGGGCGCTTTGTTTGACGACGAATCCAATATGGTGCGTATCGACATGAGCGAATACATGGAGAAATTCTCAGTGTCCAGACTCATCGGAGCACCTCCCGGATACGTAGGATACGAAGAAGGCGGTCAGCTCACCGAGGCTGTCAGAAGAAAACCTTACTCGGTAGTTTTGTTTGATGAAATCGAGAAGGCTCATCCCGATGTATTCAACGTACTGCTTCAGGTACTTGATGACGGACGTATCACCGACTCCCTCGGCAGAACCGTTGACTTTAAGAACACGATTCTTATTATGACTTCCAACATCGGTGCCCAGGCACTCCTTGACGGTATTAACTCAAACGGCGAGATTTCTGCTGTTGCCGAAGCCGAAGTCGAAGGCATGTTAAAGGCATCCTTCAGACCCGAGTTTTTAAACCGTCTCGACGAAATCATAATGTTTAAGCCTCTTACCGAGGACAACATGGCTTCCATCGCCAAACTTGTTATTGCTGACCTTGGCAAGCGTCTCGAGGACAGAGAGATTAAACTCACGGTTACAGACGATGCGTTAAAATATATAGCACACAACGGCTACGAGCCTCAGTACGGCGCCCGTCCCCTTAAGAGATACATTCAAAAGAACGTTGAAACCGCAGTGGCCAGACTTCTTTTGTCAGATACCCTTTCAGCGGGCGACACCATTGAAATCGGATTGGAGGGAGATTCTTTATGCTGCCGAAAGACCCAGTAATGTTATTCAGCTTCCTTAACATGAAGCTTAGAGACCAATATAAAAGTCTTATGGATTTATGCGACGACTTCGACGAGGATGAAGCCGAGATTCTTAAGATAATGCGCGACGCAGGATACGTGTACGATCGCGATACCAATCAGTTTAAATAGAGGCAAAATAATAACGGCTGACTCCGTAAGGAATCAGCCGTTGCGCTTTATATAACCTTTTTATTTGGCTTCTTCTACAACATCAGCTGTGGGAGCATTCTTCTTGATGCTCTCGATGCCGTTTAAGCAGCCGCTCTTAGCCTTGTAGCCTTCGCCTGTAGCGATAATCTGGCCATTGCCTGCCTTAAGACGGAATCTGAATTCGCCCTTCTTGTCGGTGTAAACTTCGAACTTGGGATTCTTCTTCTGCTCAAAGTCCTTGGTGGTCTGATCTTCGATGTCAGCTGCGATAGCGTTCTTCTTAACGCTTTCGATACCTGTTTTGCAAGCGTCCTTTGTGTTGTAAACTTCGGATGTAGCGATAACTTCGCCGTTACCTGCCTTAAGGTTGAACATAAATCCCTTGCCGGATTCTTTAACTACAAACTTTCCCATCAGTGTTACCCTCCTTGATTAATTGGATTATTATTGTGATAATGAATATCCGAGAGTTATTATAGCATATTCGCAAAAGTAAATACAGACTACTTCTTTATTTTTGCGGGAAATGTTATAATCTTCTGCAAAGGAAAGTATATTTTATGGACATTTTTCAGCTCATGGAGCAAAAGAACAAAGAAAAAGAATCTCCCCTTGCGGCCCGCCTTCGCCCGAAGACCATAGACGAAGTGGTGGGGCAGGAGCATATTCTTGCAAAAGATAAATTATTGTACAGGGCCATAAAGGCGGACAAATTAAGCTCCGTCATTTTTTACGGTCCTCCCGGTACAGGTAAGACTACTCTTGCGAAAGTCATCGCCAACACCACCAAGTCCGAGTTCTGCCAGATAAACGCCACAATCGCGGGCAAAAAAGACATGGAAGAAGTGGTGGAGAATGCCAAAAAGATTTACGGCGGCTACGGCAAGAAGACCATTCTTTTTATAGACGAGATACACAGATTCAACAAGGGGCAGCAGGACTTTCTTTTGCCTTATGTTGAGGACGGTACCATTACGCTTATCGGCGCCACCACGGAGAATCCGTACTTTGAGGTTAACGGCGCTTTGATTTCGCGCTCCCAGATATTTGAGTTAAGGCC
>CAMNCH010000184.1 GCA_946534145.1 uncultured Lachnospiraceae bacterium | reverse complement strand
TCGCTGTTACTCTCGTAAATCCATGAAAGAAGGCGTCTAAACATTTTCTTTTTCTTCATTGCTGTCTGCCTCCTTTACTGTCTTGCCGCTTGCATCCTTAAACATGGAATGAATTCGGTTTAATGTCACAAAGAATAATACGCTGGTGATTCCCGCGCCGACTGCAGCCTCGGTAATGGCCAGATCCGGAGACTCAAGAAGCATCCAGATAACTGACATAATCAGGCTGTAGGACATAAAAATCAGAACCGAATTAAGCAGATTTTTTGAAAAACTAACCGCTATCGCGCACACAACCAGGAACGATAACAGCACACACATAAATACAGTCATATTCTTTTCCCGCTATTTAGTATCGATAAGTTCTTTGGATTCTTCTTCGTCACATACATGGAAGTGAGCTTCTTTGTCCTCTTCCGTGTAGTTAATGAGCCTCGAAATAAGGTGGCTCGAAACCGGAGAAGCAAACCAGAAAAATATAAGAACCAGCACAAGTTTGGCACTTGTGAAATTAATACCGTTTATGATAACCGCCCCGAGAATTATCTCCGCAAAAGCAAGAGTGTCACCGCTTCCCGCAAAGTGCATTCTGTCAAGCGTGTAGTGAAGTCTGTACACTCCCAGCACCTCCAAAAGAAAGCCTATGATTCCGAGGGTTATGAATATGCAACCGGCTATCAGCCTTATAAGATTAAGCGTTTCCATTCTTTCTGGCCTCCTTAATCTTTTTTCTGGTAAGATATGCACCCACATAAACCTTGCAAAGCACAATCACCGCAAGGAAAGAAATAAGCGCATAAATAAGACAGATGTCCGCAAGATATCCCTCTCGAAGCTTAACCAAAAGCACCGCTATCATGGACATGGTCAGCGTACCCAGCATGTTGATGGCCACAATTCTGTCTGCCGGAGTAGGGCCCAGTATCGCCCTGAGCAGACACAGAATCGCAATGATTCCAAGCACAATCAGTACCACCGTCGCAAAAGTACCGTATGTTTCAAAGAAGGCTTCCATACTCATATTCAGTCCCATCCTTCCTCAAGCTTCAAAAGTCTTTTTTCAAAAACAGTATCGTTAAGTCCCGCCGCAAGAGACTTGTCATAGCAGTGAACCGTAAGCTTATTGCCCTTTACCTTAACCGAAATTGTGCCGGGAGTAAGGGTTATGGCATTGGCCAGAAATACCCTGGCGGTTCTGGTCTTAAGCCTGCTTTCAAAGGTTACCATCACGGGTTCTCTTTTTTCTTTGGAATGTAAAAAGAAAAGTTTATAAAGAACAAAATTGGCCTTAATGATTTCCTTAAGCAAAACAAGAGCGTATACAATCATTGAAGGGAATTTCTTTAACAGAACTATGTCTTTTTTTATGGAGTAATCCATAAAATTACATATAAACAGAAGCATTACCGCAGATAACACAAGACCGAATATCGCAATTTCAAGGGTAAATGCCTGATTAAATACTACCCAGCATATAAAAAACAGTATAAACACGTCTTTCCTCCATATGCATTTCCAACGCTAACCTTTATTATATAGCACCGCAATTATAAAAGTGCAAGCGACAAAGTGCCCATAAAACAGCCTTTGTTAATTTTGCAAATACCTATATGTTATAATAAAATTCGGTGATTGTGAGATGGGCGCCTTTTTGCCCTTGGTCACCTTCGGAGGCCTCATGAAAAACAAGGGAATTTACAGAAAAATGTTGGCGTTTGCCACTGTTCCGATTCTTTTATTCGGAATAGCTATAACTATATTCAGTTATGTGCGATTCAGGGATACTCTGTACCTTGAAACCAGAATTAATATGTCCGATATTGCTCATTACCTGGCCATTGCATACGACAAGGCATATCCCGGCGACTATTCTTTGGTTCAAAATGCCAAAGGCACCTATGATTTGTTTAAAGGCGACAAGAATATAACTTATGACTATTCCATAGTCGATGCTTTTGCAAGAGAGGCTGATACCGAGATCTCCCTTCTTTACAAAGATGTTCGAATCCATACCACATTTAAAAATGCCACCGGCACACGATTTTCCGGCGTAAGCGCCAACAAACAAACATCTGACATGGTGCTTGGTAACGGTGCGGAAGCCTTTTATAAAAACGTGCCCATTCTGGACACCGAATATCTGGTATATTATGTACCCATAAGAAACTCCGACCACTCTGTTACCGGAATGGTTGAGGTAGCCAAAAGAACCTCCGACATCAAAAAAAGCGTGAGAATTTCCGTATGGCCCATGCTATTACTGGCTATGATTGGTATGGGTCTCGTGGCATTCTTTTCCTACGGTTACACCAAGGGCATCACCAATACCCTTAAAAAGATTCAGGACTTCCTGGGACGTATAGCAGCCGGCAATCTTTCCGCCGAAATGGCGCCTGAATGCATCAGGCGAACCGATGAGCTTGGTGATATTACCAAGTCTTCCATCCAGATGGCCAAAAGTATACGCGCTTCCGTTGAGACCGACCCCCTGACAGGTCTTAACAATCGTCGTTACGTACATTCCGCTGTTGCGAGAATTGCAGCCCGCTCGGATATGACCGGTGTTCCTTTCTCCGTTGCAATCTGCGATATCGACTTCTTTAAAAAGGTTAACGATACCTACGGCCACAACGCCGGTGACGAAGTTTTGAAGGCAGTTGCCTCCCAGCTAAAGAAAGCCATGATAGGAAACGGTTTTGCAGCCCGCTGGGGCGGTGAGGAATTTGTCCTCATCTTTGACCGTTCCAACGTAGAAGACTCCGTCAAAATTCTCGAAAGAATGGCCGACAACATCCGCGCCATGATAGTCTACGCGGAAGGCTACGAAATAAAAATAACCATGACCATGGGCGTCAGCGCCGGCACCTCCGGTGACGTTGAAGCCATCGTCGAAAGCGCCGACGAAAAGCTCTACTACGGTAAGGAGCACGGCAGAAACCAGATTGTATGGGAATTGCCT
>CAMNCH010000183.1 GCA_946534145.1 uncultured Lachnospiraceae bacterium | reverse complement strand
AAAAACTCGGAGGAACCATGAAAAAAATCGGCTTAGTAGGCGGCACAGGGCCCGAATCTACACTTATGTACTATAAAGAACTTAACAGCAGAATAGACTCGCTTACCAACTCGGCAGCAATGCCTGAGATAGCAATAGAAAGTGTGAATTTCAGAAAGGTCTGGGGCTATGTGACTGCAGGACAATATGAGGAACTTACCGCGTACCTTGCGCAGAAGATAGAGAACTTAAAGGCGGTGGGTTCAGAGGTAATCTCTCTGACGGCAGTTACCATGCATATAGTTTCCGATGAAGTGGCGGGAAGAACCACAACCGATTTGGTGAGCATTCCCAAGACTGTGTGCGAGGAGGCTGTTTCAAAGGGCTTTAAAGCCGTGGGACTTTTAGGCACCATTTTCACAATGGAGCAGGACTATATGAAGAAGGATTTTACTGAGGCGGGCATTAAGGTTGTCGTTCCGGAGAAGAGCGAGCGTGAACTTATCGCTAAAAGAATCCTTGAAGAACTGGAGCTTGGCATAGTCCGGGAAAGTACCCTCAGGGAATTCACCTCCATAATAAAAAGAATGCAGAAAGAAGAGGGCATAGAAGCCGTAATTCTGGGATGCACCGAGCTCCCTCTTCTTTTGAACCCGGAAAACTGTCCCGTATACTGCCTTGATTCGGTGGAAATTCATATAAAGAAGCTTGTGGAACTGGCGATGAAAGACTGAAAAGGAGACACCCTTCAAACTTGCAAAATCGGTCAAACATACTACAATAAAAGGACAAAGAGGGGAAAAGGTGATTAAGGAGGTTTATCGATGAAAAAGAAGATAAATGTTTTCACAGCGGTACTGTTAACTCTTTCAATGATGGCCGGATGCGGCAGCACGGTTTCATCGGTCAGTGCGTCGGACAGCGGCAGTGCTGGCGCGGACAAAGAACCGCTTTCTTTTACCTCGGTAAGCGAAGACGTGAAGGCACCCGTAATTGCAAGTGTAGTGCCCGACGAAGAGCCTGAATACGAGGGAGTTACCCATGAACTCGGCGACCTTGACGGAGACGGTAATGCGGAGTTTTCCGTTGATTATCTGATTGATGACGGAGACATTATTACCGGAAGAATTGAGCTTTATTTTGACAACGAACTGATATATACAATTGATGACGAGTTACCCATAGATACGGGCTCTGTAAGCTATGCCGATTACGATGGGGACGGCACCGAAGAAATATGTTTTGTGTACTATCCTCATGTGAATTCCATGCCGCTGGATGAGTACGTGGTACTTAAGAACGTTAACGGACTTTGGAGGAAACTGGATACGCCGGTGGATGAGAACGGTTCCAACGGATTCCCGGTGCATATCAGATACGGCGAAGAGCCTTGCACTCTGGTCATTTCCGCAGACGGTTATGATGAAGTGATTAATTACGATGCTCACGAGCATTATGAAAAAGCTGTGGCGGACCTTGAAGCGGAAGGCGGAAATCAGGACTTTATAACCGAATTCAAGCGTGTTCTGGCGGGGGAAGGTTTTTCTGCAGGTACCGATTACGGTATGGTGATGCCCTGGGGTATATGGGAGGTTACCATGGGAAGTTATGTCGATGCGACCAAAGAAGAACAACCCTGCATCAAAGCACTTCACGGAATTGCCGGACCCCTTGAACGCTACGACATTCTTGGTAATCTGTACATTTATTTCAATTTTGATGAGAAAGGCCGGGTTAAGATTCTGGCACTGGAATTTCAGGATGATACAGAACCGGCTGAGCAGGAGTAAAGATGGAACTTTGGGACTTGTATGATATTAATTTGAACCCGCTTCACAAGACCTGGGAGCGAAAGAAAGGGAAGAACCACGACATTCCCGATGGCGAATATCATATCGTGTGCGACCTTTTGATAAGGCATGCGGACGGAGATTTTCTTTTGACGAGAAGAGACTTGAATAAGGACATAGCACCCGGAATGTGGGAGGCAAGCGCCGGCGGAAGCGCTCTTATGGGAGAAACGGCGGAAGAAGCGGCTTACAGGGAGATGTTTGAGGAAACGGGCTTAAAGGCTGAGCGCCTTGAGTTTGTGGACAATGCAGTTTCGGAGTTTTCACATTCCATATTCTTTTCCTATGTGGCTTACGTAAGCTGCGACAAGGATTCGGTGAAGCTTCAGGAGGGGGAGACCATTGATTACAAGTGGGTTAACCTTCAGGAATTCTTCAAGTTTCTCGAGGCCGACGACGCTCTTAAGGGACACAACGAAAGGTATAAAAAGTATATAGACACACTCAGATAAAGTAAGGGCTTCAGAATTCGAAATCGATTTCTGAGGCCTTTTTCTCCGAAAGTCGTGCGAAACTCTTGCCATATTGCGAAAACTACTTTATAATCTGAGGCAACAGGCAACTACTGAATGGTTTTTACGGAGGGTGCACATTTGGGTACTTTATTTGGTATAACAATATCCCTGTTTGGCGGATTAACAATGGAATTTGGCTGGATAACTGTTTTCGGCGGAATAATAGTTTTGCTTTTGGTGATACCTCAGATTTTTTTTCAGATTAAGTTTAGAAACAGAAAGAGAAGAAAAGTCCCGAAAGCTGTGCCTATTATAGAAAAGGGACTGTGGGGGCTGTGCTGCGTACTCACAATAATGAACGCCGACTTTTTTAAGTACGGCTTTGATTCAACGACCCTCTTTATCGTTTATCTGTCAGGCAATGTGGTGCTTCTTTTGATATATTACATTACCTGGATTTCTTTCTTCGTTAAGCCTTCTTTTGGTAAACGAGTGACTGCAGCGGTGGTGGCGGTGCTGGTGTTCTGCCTCTCCGGAGTTACGCTTACGGACATTTATCTGATAGTGGCTGCCAGCCTTTTTGGTACGTGCCATATTTTTCTTGTGTCGCAGGACGAGTATGAGTGAGAAATCAGGGGGAAAGAGGCTTATCCTTGGGCTGTCCCATACTGCCATAT
>CAMNCH010000182.1 GCA_946534145.1 uncultured Lachnospiraceae bacterium | reverse complement strand
GGCAGCAATCGTGAGAGATATCTTCTTTTCTACTCTGCCGACACGGATTCGGGCATAAAGCTTCTGGCAGTAAAAAAGGACGATGAAAACGGAGCTTTTGTCTACTCCGAAAAATAATTTCAAAAAATTTTAAAAACCTCCCATAAATATCCAAGGGTTGTTTCGTATCTATATCAACAGGGTACAAAGCCCGAACAACCAACTCAGGATAAAAGGGAGGTTTTTATTATGAAAAAAAGAATATATGCATTAACACTTGCCATGACATTGGGTCTTGCATCACTTGCAGGATGCGGAGACAAAAGCACCCATACCGAGCCCACTCAGTATTCGTCTCACTCAGACATAAGCACAGAGCAGTTAGGCATCAGAGAGTCGGCTTCGGCTTCCAAATCGGAGGGACTTACAAGCCCGAGCGTCAATTGGGCTACGGAAGCAGAATCTGACACGGCAGCCATAGGCGGTTCCTACTACAATTACGATTACGACTACTATGAAGAGCCCTACTCAGGCGAAACATACGAACTCATTAACGAAAGCGGTTTTTTAAGCGTAGCCCGCTCTCCTCTTTCAACCTTTGGAGCAGACGTTGACACCGCAAGCTACTCAAACATGAGAAGATTCGTAAATTCCGGCTACGGCCTTTATGATTTTGGAAATGTCGGTTTAAGAACCGAAGAACTTATTAACTACTTTAACTACAACTACAAGGCCCCTCAGGCAGGCGCAAGATTCAACGTTGACAGCACAGTTTCAGACTGCCCCTGGAACAGGCAGCACAAACTTATGATTCTTGGCATCAACACCAAGGCCCTTACCGAAGGAAAGCGTCCCGACTCCAATATCGTGTTCCTTATTGACGTATCAGGCTCCATGAACTCCGAAGACAAGCTTCCCCTTTTGAAGGATTCCATGAAGCTTCTGGTTAAAAACCTTACAGCCAACGACCGTGTTTCCATCGTAACCTACGCAAGCGGCACAAGAGTTGTATTGGACAGCGTTCCCGGTAACAAAACTTCCGCCATTAACAAGGCTTTTTACAACCTTAAAGCAGGCGGCTCCACCAACGGCGAAGGCGGCATCGAGCTTGCATACGAAATTGCCGAGAAAAACTTCATCGAAGGCGGCAACAACAGAATCATCCTCGCTACCGACGGCGACTTTAATGTAGGCAAGCACAGAGGCGACGAACTGAAGGACCTCATCAGTGAAAAGAAGGATTCCGGTGTATTTCTTTCTATCCTCGGATTCGGCACAGGCAACTACAACGACGTAACCGGCGAAACCCTCGCAGACTCCGGTAACGGTAACTACTCTTACATCGACTGCCTTACAGAGGCCAAAAAAGTCCTTGTGGACGAAATGAGTTCTACTTTGTACACCGTAGCAAAAGATACCAAGTTCCAGGTTGAGTTTAACCCCGCAATGGTATCCTCCTACAGACTTATAGGTTATGAAAACAGAGCACTTGAAGACAAGGATTTTACCGACGATACCAAGGACGGCGGCGAACTCGGCGCAGGTCACCAGGTAACCGTTATTTACGAGCTTGAACTTACGGAAGATACTCCCGAAGTGGCTCAGCCCCTTAAGTACCAGCCTACCCGCAGCAATGCAATTGAGGAAAAGAAATCCGATGAATGGTGCACCCTTTCAATCGCTTACAAAGATCCCGACAAGGATGAGTCCGAGTACCTTTCTTTCCCCGTAGGATTGCTTAATTACACCGCTTCTCCTTCCGATGACTTCATCCTTGCAACATCCGTAGCCGAATACGCAATGGCACTTACCGGCAGTGAATACCTTAAGGACATGACCAGAGAAGAAGCATTGGAGCAGGCTATAAAGAACGTTAAAAAGCTTAACGCTGACGATGAAATCATTCGTGAATTCCTTACCCTTATGCAGAAAGTTTCCTCTCAGGGTTCAGACGCAGGATACTGGTACGAATAAGTCAATATCCCAACCTTCTAAATATATAAAGAAAGCCCGCAGGTTTATCTCCGCCTGCGGGTTTTCGCTTTGTCACACTATTTAAAAAACTATTTTATAACACCTTTCTTAAACAGCTTATATACCTCTTTGTTACGCTCCAGCAAATCGTATACCGCGTCCTCCGAAAGAACGCCTCTCTTTAAATCTTTAGGAAGTTTGTCGGCTTCATCGGCTTCGTAGTCTTTTCGCCATTGACTGCTTGTGTAATAGGCTTCGAGCTTTTTTATCTTCTTTTGCAGACTTGCGTAGCGCGAAACCGCCGTTTGGAGTTCGTCCAGTGATGCGTTTGCCTCGTCTAGTATGGTCTCCATTTTCTTTATCCTGTCTATTCTGCTTTCGCTCATGTTATGCCTCCCGCTTACGCTTCTTTGGCCTCCACATGTTCCCTGATGGCCTCCCAGTCAAAGCATCTGGTGTAATTGTCCCCGGGAAGCTCATGCTCGTGGTTCCAGGGTCTGTCAAACACCAGCACTTTAAGATTCGGAAGATGGTTAAAGTACTTAAAAGCCAGCGGTGAATCCTCCACCGCAAAGTCAAAATGCATCTTGTAGTAGTCCTCAAGTTCCAGACTGTAATCCGTATTGTACAAAAAATTGGTGCCGCCATATTTATTAAGGCAATAAAGCTTTATCCGCTTAAGTCCGTGCCTGTCAAGCCACTCTCTCGAAGGCTCGTAGGAATTGAACGGTCGACCGGTGATGATGGATACGTTATGGCCCTTATCCACCCACTCATTCAGTGTCTTAACCGCTCCCGGAGTCTCGTCAAACCCTAACAAAACCTCCGGCTCATGGCCCTTAATCAGCAGCCTCTCGTACTGCTCATCATCGAGATTGAAGGACTTCTGAAGGTTAAAATAAGCCATTTTCTCATAGGGCACATCCATATTAAACAATTCTTTCACAAGCACGGAAAAGGCTCTTCCCGTCTCACAGAGACAGTCGTCAAAATCCACGTAAATATTCATATACCGCTACCT
>CAMNCH010000181.1 GCA_946534145.1 uncultured Lachnospiraceae bacterium | reverse complement strand
AGCATGAAGCCTGGCTTGAAGGAGAACTGGCTGAGAGCGGGCCTTCCCGAAAACTTCTTGATATTCATCTTGAGAAGCTTAGATGGCTTCAGCACGAAAGGCTGGTGCACCTGATTGTTATGTGCATTACCATAGTCTGCGAGCTGTTTTCTTTGTACTTTTCACTCGTGGTATTCAAGAACTTGGTTTCCATAGCGGTAACGCTTGTGATATTGGTGGTTTTGTTTTTTTACGTTCTCCATTATTTCTTTCTCGAAAATACCACACAGCACTGGTACAGGCTGGCGGAGAGAATAATGCAGGGACTTGATTCATAGAAGGTGGCAACGGGACAGATAAGGGGGTTATTATGTTCAGCTTACTTACCAAAGACGAATCTAAAGTGCAGGAGCGGGTGTCCTACGCGCTTCTTGCCGATTTAAATATCAACAGGATTCTGAACCTTGTGACCGCGGGCAAAGGTGACGAAGTCAGGAAGCTTTACGGTACTTTTCCTGCGGACGAAGAAGATGCCGCTTACAGAAGAGCTGTTTTTGCGGATATTAAGAAAGCGGGTGTTGCCGACATTTTTGATGAATTTCAGGACACTCTCAAGGACTGGGCGGCGATTAAGGAAAAGAAAGAAAAAATCGATTTAAGCCTCCAGCAGTGTATCTGGTACGTGCGCGAGGTTCACGCGTATATCTCGGCTGTGGAACTGTTAAAAGAAAAACTTCCCGCCACGAATCCTGAATCCGAAGGGATGAAGGGCCTTCTTTCGCTTATCGATGAATACACCGGCAGCGAAGAGTATCAGAGCCTGAAGCAGACCGTCTATGCTCTCTACGACGAACTCATGGAATTCAGAGTTAAGGTCATCTATACAAGGGATAAATTCGTCATAACCGAAGGCACCGGCAAGGGCGCATATCAGGAAGCCCTGACCACGAATTTCGACTGCAAGGATACTACTTTTAAGAATCCTTTTCTTAACGATATCAACACTTCAGAAATCGAATACGAGACAGCCAAGCTTCTTATGAAGAAGCACAAGGCATTCGCAGAGTGGGTGGAAGCCTTCTTGGTGAATGCCAAAGAATATGTCAGGGAAGAATTCCTTCTTTTGAATAAAGAAGTCACATTCTATACGGCATACTATCGATTCATGACCGAGATGCAGAAAAACGGTCATGTCTTTACTGCGGGCGTAACCGAGGGCGACAAGTTCTCCGTATACGGCCTATACGACCTTGCTCTCGCCTGCGCATACAGCGATAACGGCAACAACGTAATTCCCAACGATGCAGAGTTAAAAGAAGGCGAGAATTTCTTTGTAGTCACCGGCCCCAATCAGGGCGGTAAGACCACATTTGCAAGGAGTCTCGGGCAGCTGGTGTTCTTTTACAAAATGGGTCTGGATGTTCCGGCGGCAAAAGCAACCCTGCCTTATTACGGTTCGCTTATGACGCACTTTTCGGTTGAAGAAAGTTCCGCAACCGGTCGTGGAAAACTGGTGGACGAGCTTGAAAGGCTGAAACCCATTATGGAGCAGGACAACGCAGGTTCTTTTGTGGTAATCAATGAGCTTTTCACCACTGCGGCGCATTTGGATGCGTGCGTGATGGGCGAGAAGGTTTTGAAACATCTTATAGGCGAGGGCGCAAGGGGCGTATATGTAACCCACCTGAACGAACTCTCGAAAGCCGACAGGTCGGTTGTGAGCCTTGCGGCGCAACTTGACGAGAACCTTAACCGTACCTTTAAAATAATCAGAAAAGAAGCTGAGGAGTATATGGGCATCGATGCTCTGACCACCAAATACGGCCTGACTTACGAGCAGATAAAGGAGAGACTGGCATGAATGTAAATTTACTTTATCCCAACCGTAATCACAGCGACTCCGAAGCGTATTTTGACTGGAACGAAATAGTTAAAGACCTGGGGCTTGACGTTCTGTTCAGGTCAGCGAGGAAGGACTCTGCCCTGGGACTTGGCGCCTCTTATACGGCAACGCAGGAATACGAGAATCTTTCGCTGATTGTGAAGCGTGTCATGGCTGTTGCAATATCCAAAGAAGAAATTGCTTACAGACACGAAATCTTTCGAGACTGCCTCAAGCACGAGAGCTTTATTATGAAGCTGTATGTCATCTGCCAGGAAACCATATCCGGCTGGGAGCGTCTGGGACGTAACAAAAAGCGCAGCGAATCCGGCGATTCAAGCGGCGGCCTTACAACGGACATAGAAGTGTTAAGGCTCATGGTTGACGGAATGGCGCGCATTAAGGCGCTTTTTGAGGACTACATTGAGGAACTTGGTTCCGCGGGCTTTAAGAATCTTTACAGCAGAATCGAGCAGGGATTTTCTTCTGAAAAGCAAAAGAATCTGGAGTCGGTGTTAAACGACTTATCCTTCTTTGCAACCACTAAGATTAAAGAAGTTAAGAGAAACGTTTACGAATCCACCAACCCGGTAATCGTGCTGGATGTAGGCTTCGGCGACGGCCTTAAATTCACGGACCTTAAGCTCGACGAATTCACCAGTAAGACCGAGGCATACAGGGACCCCAACAGCCTTATTTCCAAGCTTAAGGGTCGCCTCAATAAGTTTAAAAAGCAGACCATTTCCATCCCCGGCAATCAGGGGCTTCAGGAAGATGCCCTGAAATTTGAAAAAGAAACAGTAGCCTTCGTAATGTCCTGCCTGAAGACTACAATCAACGAGTATGGTGCCTTCATCGACAGACTCCGCTTTGAATCGGGCTTTTATTTCGGCGCCATCAATCTTAAGAATGAGATGAGGCGCTTCAGAGTGGACTACTGCTTCCCCGAGGTGGGTTCGTTTGACACTTTGGAATTTAAGAACTTAAAAGAAATTTCCATGGCCATCAGCCAAAGAAGAGATACCGTAGGCAACAGCGACAATTTCTCGGGCAAAATCCTGACGGTCATTACCGGCGCCAACCAGGGCGGCAAATCCACGTTCCTAAGAAGCGTGGGCATCGCCCAGAT
>CAMNCH010000180.1 GCA_946534145.1 uncultured Lachnospiraceae bacterium | reverse complement strand
TGGGCGGTGACGGCGCCTGGCATACTTATGGCGCGGGCGGAAAGATTCCCGTCATAATGATGACCGACGGCCCTCACGGACTCAGGAAAGTTGCTGAGGAAAAAAGCGGAGACATTGAGAACAGCATCCCGGCTACATGTTTTCCTACCGCGAGTGCAGTTGCGGCAAGCTGGAACCCTGAAGTAGCAGCTAAAATGGCTCAGGCAATAGCAAAAGAAGCCAAAAGCGAGCAGGTCGCAATAGTTCTCGGTCCTGGCACCAATATTAAGCGCTCGCCCCTTTGCGGACGAAATTTTGAATATTACAGCGAAGATCCTTTTTTGGCGGGAACACTCGCCACGGCTTATATTAAGAGCATGCAGAATGAAGGCGTGGGCACCAGTCTCAAGCATTTTGCGGCTAACTCCCAGGAAACCAGGCGCATGACCTCCAACTCCCAGGTTGATGAGCGCGCGCTCAGGGAGATTTATCTTGCTGCCTTCGAAATGGCAGTAAAAGAAGCCTGTCCCACTACCCTTATGTGCTCCTATAATCGTTTAAACGGTGAATATGCATCTCACAACAAACATTTGCTTACAGAAATCCTCAGGGACGACTGGGGCTATGAAGGAGCGGTGGTTTCCGACTGGGGCGCCACCAACGCGCCGGTTGAATGCTTCAAGGCTGGTCTCACTCTCGAGATGCCCGACCCCAACGGATATCATACCAAAGAGTTAAAGAAAGCCTACAAAGAAGGCCTCATCACCGACGATGAACTTAATAAATGGGCGGAAGCAGTTCTTACCAACTTCTCCGCACTTTCGGAGAAGGTCGAGCAAAATGCAACCGCCGATTTAAAAGCTCACAATACCATCGCAAGGGAAATCGAGGACGAATGTGCGGTTCTTCTTAAGAATGACGGCGCCCTTCCGGTTTCCAAGGACAAAAAGCTCATCGTAATCGGTGAACTTGCAGAGCACATGCGCTTCCAGGGCGGCGGAAGCAGCCACATCAATGCTGCCTTTACTAAGAACGCCTTAGACTCGCTAAAGGATGCCGGATATGACGTAACATACATTCAAGGCTACAAAAATGACACGGATGTTACCGACCCTGCACTTGCAAAAGAAGCAACCGACACCGTCAGCGCCACCTATAAAAAAGGTCAGACCGCAATCCTCTTCTTTTTAGGCCTCACAGAGTCCTATGAGGGCGAAGGATATGACAGAACCGACATAAATATACCCGCCAACCAAACCGGGCTTCTTGAGGCTGTACGCGGGCTTGCAGACATAAATGACATAGCTGCCATAAGTTTCGGCGGCGCTCCCATGGACTTCTCGTGGGAAAAGAACGTCTCAGCCATTCTGCACATGTACCTCGGCGGCCAGGCTGTAGGCGAAGCGGTAGCAGACCTCGTATCCGGCCGGGCAAACCCCTCGGGAAAGCTCGCCGAAACCATGCCCTTAGACATCCGCCATACTCCCGCACATCGTTATTTTGCACCGCCTCATGACGATGTAGAGTACAGAGAGAGCCTTTTTGTGGGATACCGTTACTACGAAACCTATAACGTGCCCGTACGCTATCCCTTCGGATACGGTCTTTCTTATACAACCTTCGAATACAAAGACCTGAAAGCTCCCGAGTGCTTTGAAGGAGGCGACATCACTGTCACCCTGACCGTTAAGAACACAGGAACGGTTCCCGGTGCCGAGACAGTACAGTTATACGTACTTCCTGAAAAAGAAAACTTCCTTCGCAGCTCCATCGAACTGAAAGGATTCGCCAAAGTCTTTTTAAACCCCGGCGAGGAAAAACAGGTAACAATTCCCCTTACCGCCCGCAGCTTCAGTGTTTATGACACCGACAAAGGCGCCTTCAGCGTAATCGGTGGCGTATATACCATAGCGGTCGGAGCATCTGTCAGAGACCTGTGCTTAAAGACGCAGATAGTTGTACAGGGCAACAAATATTTCAGAGACGAGCGTGAGCTTTTCCCCGACTATTTCAAGCCGCAACCTGAGGGCATGGAAATCTCCGAAGAGCAGTTTGAAGCACTTTACGGCCGCCCTCTTTCCAAATTCAGCCAAAGAAAGCGCGGCGACTACGACATAAACTGTTCTTTTGCCGAGGTGGCGGGCAAGAGCCTTGCAGGCAACATTTTTAAGGCAGGCGTGGGGATTGCGCTAAAGTTTATGTTCCCCGGCAAGAGCAAAGACGATCCTTCCTACAAAATGGTCAGAACCGGACTTTCGGAGGGTAACCTCGAAGGCCTCATAGCCAACAGCGGCGGCATGATTTCCAAGAAGCTATGCGACTTTTTGGTGCTTAATGCCAACAGACATTATTTTAAGGCAATAAAGAGACTTTTCACAAAAGAGGAGACTGACTGAGATGGGTGTCGAAAAACTTGATAAAAGAACAAAATGGAGCTACTGCGTAGGCGCAACCGGCCGTGACATGGCTTATACGCTGGTCAGTATGTTCCTGCTTACGTATATTCAATACACCATGAAGCTGACAGTGGCGCAGTTTGCCACAATTTCGGCAATCGTAGTGATATGCCTTCTGTGGGACGCGGTCAACGATCCTCTTATGGGCATCATCATTGAAAACGCACGACTTAAGTCCGGCAAATTTAAACCCTGGATTCTTATCGGTGTGATTCTCAATGCACTCGTAATCGTGGGATTGTTTACCATCAGACCCGAGGGCTGGGGATTTGTGGCTTTCTTTGGCATAGGCTATCTTCTGTGGGGAATGACCTATACCATGAATGATATTGCTTACTGGGGCCTTCTTCCGGCCCTTTCATCAGACCCCAAGGAGCGAAACGTGCTCGTAACAATTCAGGGCATTTTCATCTGCATCGGCCAGTTTTCCGTGGCGGGACTTCTTCCCGATATGGTAGCCGGCAATGCGGTCAAGGCATACAGAATTGCCGCAATAGTGATTGCCTCCTGCTTTTTGTGCTTCCAGCTTCTGACATTTTTCGGTGTTAAAGAGCCGAAACGTCGGGAAAATAAAGAAGTTCTCTCACTCAAGGACATGTTTAGGATTTTCTTCAGAAACGATCAGCTTGTGGCCATCGGAATCGCCTGCCTTCTTTTTCAGATAGGCAATAACCTGCTTATTATGATTGGAATGAACTTCTTTTACTTTGAGTTCGG
>CAMNCH010000179.1 GCA_946534145.1 uncultured Lachnospiraceae bacterium | reverse complement strand
ACTTTCTTTTGCCTGATTATGCTTCTTTCCATGACGGGCGGCAGAAAGAAACTTTTAGAAGAAGTAGAGGATACCAAACAAAACCTTTACTACATTCTGGTTAACCTGATGCTTTGTTCGCTCATTGCGCTGGTGTATACCAATGACTTGTTTACCGCTTACGTATTCGTTGAGATTAATACGATTTCTGCCTGCGGTCTGATTATGATAAGGCAGAACGGCCGTACCATAGAAGCGGCGGTCAGATATATGATTATGAGCCTTTTGGGCTCCGGACTGTTCCTGGTGGGCATATGTATGTTATATGACCTTACGGGACACCTGCTTATGAGCAATATCAAAGAAAGCGTGCAGGCACTTGTAAATTCGGGACAGTATCGTGAGCCTTTGCTTATTACGATAGCCTTCATGATAATGGGTCTTGCCATAAAGAGTGCGCTGTTTCCCTTCCATGCCTGGCTCCCGGATGCTTACGGATATTCCACTATTTCAAGTGCGGCGATTTTATCGAGTCTGGTTTCAAAGGGATACATTTTCCTTTTGATAAAGATTATATACAGAGTTATAGGATTCTCGGTTGTTAAGAGCTCGCTTCTTTTGAATGTTACGTTTGTGTTTGCGGCATTAGGTATAATCTTCGGAAGTATCAGTGCCACGAGAGAGGACGATATCAGAAGAATGGTTTCTTTCTCCTCGGTTGCCCAGATAGGATACATATACCTGGGTATCAGTCTTGGCACGAAAGCCGGTATGGTGGCTGCGATTTTCCAGATTCTTTCTCATGCGGCTACCAAGTCCATGCTGTTTATATCCGCAATCGGACTTACGGATGCTTCCAATACCAGCAGAAAGTTTAAGGATCTGACGGGTTCGGCTTACAGAAATAAGATTGCCGGCATGGGTTTTGCGGCAGGAGCGTTGTCTATGGTGGGTATTCCCCTGTTCTCGGGATTTATCAGTAAGCTCCTGTTCATGCAGGCGGCGGTTGCCAATTACGGCAAGATGCTTCCGACCATGATAGTTCTGGCGGTGAGCACGATTCTAAACGCTATTTACTTTATGAAGACGGTGGTTCGTATTTACTCGCCCGAAAGAGATTTATACAAGGGTCGTACCGGCTTCAAGGTTATACATACAAAAGAACAGATCGGATATACGATTACGGTTATTCTTTTTATAGCGCTCAACGTTGCGCTGGGTCTTTGCTCGGAACCCATACTTGAGTTGATCGGCAAGGGAATCGATATGTTTGCTTAGAGAGGAAGCGGCGGTTTTGGATAACTTTTTTACACTCTACAAATTTAATGAAAGATTGGCGCTGTCCTACAGGGTTGACAGAATCAGCATCATTTTTCTGGTGGCAGCCGTGTCACTTTTCCTGTGTGCGGGGATTTATTCTTTGTACTACATGAAGGACAAAGAACATCTTAAGCAATATTGGGGATTCTATGTGGGAGTTTTGTGTATTATTTCTCTTATGGCTGTTTCGGCGAATCTGTTTACGTTCTACGTTAATTACGAATTTATGACACTGCTGTCGGCGCCACTGGTAATGCATGAACAGACCAAAGAAGCCAGACTGGCGGGATTCAAATATCTGATATATTCCTTCTTTGGCGCATACTTCGTGCTGTTTGGGTTCTATGTGCTCAATAAGTATTGCGTGGATTTAACCTTTTTCGAGGGCGGAAGACTTGACATGACACTTGTGTCGGGGCACGAGGGAATAGTACTTCTGGCAGCTTTCTTTATGATAATCGGTTTTGGCGTTAAGGCGGGTATGTGGCCGCTTCATGCATGGCTCACTACAGCTCATCCCATTGCGGTATCACCTGCCAGTGCGGTACTGTCCGGTGTAATCGTGAAGGCCGGTGTTGTGGGTGTTATCCGCGCAATCTTTTATATAGTGGGAGTAGATTTTGTGAGAGGAACCTGGGTTCAGATAGTCTGGATTATTCTTATTCTACTTACGATTCTGATGGGTTCCACTCTGGCATATTTTGAAAAAGAACTTAAAAAGCGTCTGGCGTATTCAACCATCAGCCAGGTTTCATATATATTGTTCGGACTTGCGATTTTTAACGAGACCGCTTATGAAGGTGCGCTTTTGCAATTTCTGGCACATGCTTTTGCCAAGTGTGCATTGTTTATGATTGCGGGCGTATTTATTATTCTGACAGGCTCTAAAAATGTGGACAGCCTTAAGGGAATCGGCAAAAAATATCCGGTTCTTCTTTGGATGTTTACGATTTGTTCTTTGTCCATGGTAGGTATTCCGCCTACAGGCGGGTTCCTGGCCAAGTGGTATTTAATCATCGGTTCCCTTGACAGCAATTTCTATAATTTCGACTGGGGAGGACCGGCCTTTCTTTTGATTTCGGCTCTTCTGACTGCCGGATACCTCTTCACTATAGTCATGAGAGGATTTTTGCCGGGAGAAGATTATAAAGATGACGGTAAGGAGGCGGTTAAGCTTCCTCTGACGGTATATATCCCGATAGGTGTGCTGACGGTTCTCAGCGTTTTGGTGGGAATTGTGCCCAAATTCTTTGTGGGAGGTGGTATGTGATGAATGCCAATTGGATTTTCTTTGCCATATTCTTCCCGATTTTTGCAGGAGCATTGTTGATTTTTTCTCCGATTAAGGCTAGAAGAACAATGCTTATAATTGCGGTGGGCATTACCGTTATCACTTCGGCTGTGGCATGGATGCTTATTGTGAATCCGCCGGAGACCGGAGTGGTGCTCTTTAAGTTTGTGGACAAATACACGGTTTCATTTAAGATAGACGGACTTTCAAGAGTTTTTGGTGCACTGATTTCGTCATTGTGGCCTCTTGCGACCCTGTATGCCACAGAGTACATGGCCCATGAAGCGAGCGAAAAAACGCTTAAAGAAAAGACTTTCTTTGGAACTTACGTAATAACTTTCGGTGTAACCATGGGTATCGCTTTTGCCGACAATATGCTGGCGATGTATGTATTCTACGAAATGCTGACACTCGTTACCATTCCGCTTATTCTGTTTACCCTTAGCGATGCCGCTATTGCCGCTACCAGAAAATATATAGTTTTCTCACTCGGCGGCGCTGCGTTTGCGTTTATTTCGCTGATATTCTTAATGGCTTACGGCGAATCCTTTGCCTTTAAGCTCGG
>CAMNCH010000178.1 GCA_946534145.1 uncultured Lachnospiraceae bacterium | reverse complement strand
AAATATACTCCTCTCCGTTTTTGGCCTTATAAACGGTTCTTACGGCCTGAGCCTTAATGGTAATGCCTCTCTCTCTTTCAAGGTCCATATTGTCAAGAACCTGAGCCTGCATCTCACGGCTGGTAAGAAGGCCGGTCATTTCGATAATACGGTCCGCAAGAGTGGATTTACCGTGGTCTATATGTGCAATAATACAAAAATTACGAATATGATCCTGATTCAAATTACTACCTCATGTACTAAAATTATTCGCTTAAGTATATCACAAGAAGCGGCAAAAGAAAACGGATTCTTAACGCCTGAAAAGATAACCACGCGTTAACGCCAGAATAATATAATTACTTCATTAATCGGTTGTGGGGCTAATACCTTTTGTATCATAAAGGAGGCTCTATGAACAAAAAGAAAAAGGCTGTTTTCTGTATAATTCTTTCTCTTATTCTGGCTGTCAATCTCGCTGCCTGCGCTTCTTCGGGAAAAGGAACGGGCGACTCCCAATCACTTAACTCAAATACCGGCAGGACGTCGTCAAAAACTACGGCGAAAAATGTCTCGGGAAGCAAAAGCGCTTCTTCTTTTTCCATTAAAACAACTGATGGACAGACGCTTGAAGCAAAACCCGGATACACGGCCATATCTCATACAGGTACCGCGACTCCCGAAAGCTCCCACAATACAAGTTTAATCTTCCCTTATCTTGGTGACTATGTTGCCGGAATTTCCGAGGTTGGAACCGAGAAAGCGAAAACCGGCGGAGCATATAGCACAGTATATTATTTTGACAAAGCTCCGGACATTGACAGTGTCAAAAAATACATAGGCTCCCTCTCCTCTTACAGTTGCACGCTTGAAAAAACATGGGGAGAAAGCAGTAAAGACCCTGTTTACTATTTAAATTGCAGCAAGAAGGTTACTCATGGCGGCGTTTCTTACGGTACTAAAAACTACGATTTACAGATTACCGTTTATGCTTCAAAAACACCGTATTTCGTTGAAATAGTTTATCCCTCAGAAATAGGATTCGATTACTCTTCTTTAGGCAGTTCATCTTCTTCAGACACGACTACCGTAAAGACAGACTGTTCCTATAGCGATGGGAAGTACTATTTCCACATAACTGGTTACTGTGACAAAGATAATAAAATAACCGTTCTTTTCGACCCTAAAACTTACACGGTTGGTTCAAGCATCAGTTATTCTGACTTTAAGAAGCAGAAAGATGCAGGAAAATCTTCACTTTGCGATTTAATCGTTCACGGGAAAAAGGGCTACTTAGACATAAGCGATACAAAAGATATAACGGTAAAAGTCCTTGAAATAAGTGAGACTGCCGTAGCCATCAGCCTGAAAATCATATACATGGACGGTTCAAATCAAAGACTCGTACAGGCTGTGGCAGTAACCGACGGAAATCCTAATGAAACCGTTAATTCCGACAACTCGGCAGTTGCACCTATCGTTTCTCCGGGCACAGGAAGTAACGTATGCAGTGCATGCGGAGGCTCCGGAAGAGTCATTTGCCATGTCTGCGGAGGCGACGGTCAGTCGCTTTGTCCAAACTGTAACGGAACGGGCTCATACTCATTAGGCGGTTCCTTGGTAAGATGTACAAGATGCGGAGGTAAAGGTTCTGTTAAATGCAGCAGTTCACGATGTGTGGGCGGAATGACCTCATGTACAGCCTGCGGTGGTGACGGAATAAGATAGTTAAAGACCGATATAAAAGGAGATTGTTATGAACAAAAAGAAAATAATAATATACGCCATTATAGTTACTCTTCTTTCACTAACCTTATGTGCATGCGGCAAATCAAAAGAAAGTACGGCATTCACCTCATACAATTCCTCTGCAAGGCAGGCTGCCGCCGATAAGCAGGCCGCAAAAAATGAGGCAGAATACGCTTCCTCAAAAGCCGGGAAAAACAGTTCTGACAGTTTTGCCATAAAAGCTTCAACAGGCGAAACACTTGAAGCCAAGAACAATTATACGGTAATCTTACATACCTCAGAAACAAACCCGACCCTCAGGCATTCACCGTCCATTCTTTTGCCGTACATAGGCGATTATGTGGGCGGAAAAATTACCATAGACAAAGAAATGCATAATACGGTGGATGACTATTATGAGATATTCTTTAAATTTAACAAAAAGCCGGACCTTGACAGCGTCAAAAAATATGTTAACACCTTAAGTTCATACGGCTTTACCGTAGAAGCCACAAAGGGCGAAGGCGGCACCAAGCCGTTCTATTTTCTTAATTCCAGCAAAAAAATCACGCATGGCATAGCTGATTACGGTGACGGAAAATATTATGACATGAAAATTGTGGCAAATGCCGCATCATCCACGTATTTTGTTAGCGTAACTTACCCGGCAGAAGTAGGATTCGACCTTTCGGGTTTAGATGCAACTACCGATACGATAACATCAAAAACCAATTGTGAGTACATTAACGGGAAGAATACCTTTACAATTTCAGGTTACGGCGAACCCGGTGAAGCCATCATAATCAGCTTTGACCCAAATTCATACTCAAAAAATGATGTAATAGACAAAAAAACACTTACAACCCAGCAGGCACTCGGCTCCTCTTCAATATGCGGTATTTCAGTCAAAGTTCCGAAACTGTATGCCATAAATGATGATCTTATAGAGGCAGAAGTAAAAATACTTGAATCAAATGACTCTGTTTCTGCCATAAGCTTTTATGTATCATTTATGTACGAAAACACTCACCATACAGTCGAAGGTGTAGCCGTATCGGGTGAAATAAAAGAAGGCACTGCCAATACAGCCAACTCAAACGGTTCCGGCAATTATAACGGTCTTGACTCACTTCCAAAATCAAAGCCCTGCAGTGCTTGCAGTGGCGCAGGCTGGTCCAAATGCAGAACATGCGGAGGAACCGGTATGGTAACATGCACCAGCTGTTCCGGAAAGGGAACCTATTGGGCTAACAGTTATGGTACTGACGGAGCCGTGACACGCTGCGAAAGATGCTTCGGAAAGGGTAAAGTAAGTTGCACAGCCACCGGTTGTGGCGGAACAGGCAGAGTCAATTGTTGGAAATGCGGAGGAACCGGTGTAAAAAGATAAAAGAAAAGCATCGGCCTAAGCCGATGCCTAACCGGAAGTATCATAAGACATTTCAAGCACATCCGCATATGTCCCAAGCGGATCTTCCGA
>CAMNCH010000177.1 GCA_946534145.1 uncultured Lachnospiraceae bacterium | reverse complement strand
CCTTCGCCATTTCCAAATCAAAAGGGCATCAGAGTTCCAAATCAGCCAGAAAGGGCGCCTCAGCATCATAATCGGCAATTTCCGTAATCTCAATGGGAAACGTCAGGCCGATTGAAGCTTCCTTATAGTTCAGCCGCCCGGTCACGCCCTTGCCGCCGTGGAAGTCGGTCTGATAGAGCATTATTACGTCATCGGATGTAGAAAGAAACCCGTGCCCGAAGCCCGTAGGAATATATGTCATGAGGTCGTTGTCCGAAGAAATTTCAACGGACTCCCACTTAAGATAAGTCGGAGAGTAGGGACGAAGGTCCACAATATAGTCGATGCCGCGACCGCTGATAAGGCTCACGAGTTTGGCACCCGGCTGCTCAGGAGTCTGATAGTGGATGCCAAAGAAAGTGCCGGTGCGAGGCATACCGTAAGTACGAATCTCCCGGGGCACAAAATCTATGCCCAAAGCCTTCATCCCGGCATCATTGCCATGCACCCTCATGGGGCCTCTGTTATCCGTACGGGACACGGTCTTTATAATCTTCGCTTCTTCAAATACCGACTTAACAATCTCCATAAAAACGTTTCCTCAGGCTTTAAAACCGAAATCTTTTAAGAATCTCTCAATAACCGCATCCCTGTCTCTTGCGGTTTCATAGTAAGGTATGCCAAGTCTCTCGCACTGCTCTTTCATGAGAATGCTCTGCTCCACCAGGTATACCGCTCCTTCACGCAGTTCTTCGTCGGACTTGTAAAAAGTATAATCCTTCTCGGTATCATATTTCTTCTGAATAAGAAATCTTTCTTCGGGAGTAACATCGGATGTGATGAAATAGACTATATCGCAATTGGCGCCGCGGATATACCTGTCGTAATCCTCGGGCAGTAACTGATACATATCAAGCACCATTCCGGGTGTGTGCTCATCATACTCTCCGCTTTCTAACATTGCGCGCACGAAAGGCGCCATCTTGCCGCTTATTACGCGAAGCGTGTCCTCAGACGACAGTCCCTGATATGTGCTGACGCCGGTCTCCGGAAAGCATTTTTCAAATCCCGCTATGATAGAATCCATGCTGACATGCTGATACCCATATTTAGTGGCAAGAAGATGTGAAACCGTGCTTTTGCCCGCTCTCGGAACCCCTGTAACAATAATATTGTTTTTCATGTGATAACCCCCATATGTCACCTCTTATTTAAAAATCAGTATATCATATTACGAAGATGCCGCAATACGAAACGGCGAAAGAAACTCTTTCGCCGCAAACATCATTCTTTGTCCATCTTAATCTTCATGGTGCTGAAAGCCGCAGCCACGAGCACAAGGCACATAATAACTATGCTGAGTGCATCGGGAAGCTTGGCAATGAACGCAAGCACCGAGTATGCTATCAGGATTACAGTAGCAGGGAGAAACTTCTTTAGAGTAAGATATGCGTAATTGCGCCTTTGCTCGGAAGAAAGTTTGGACGCCTGTTCGAAGGTAACACCCGAAAACAGATAAAGCTTCTCGCTTTTATAAATATAAAGAATCATTACAAACACAAAAACAGCCGTAGAAAAACACATCCATGCCGTAACCGCACCCGGTCTGTCATGTATCGCCGGAATGAATATGGGAAGAAATGCCGCTATAAGGTACAACAGCAAAATAATCAAAAAACCCGTATAACTCTTTTTGTACTCTTTCATACTGACCGCCTTCTCATTCAGACAGGTCCGTAGGACTCTGCCGATTTATACGGTCAGTATACCACACTTACTCAAAAACCACAAAAAATGCGTCCTTAATGATGCCCAGAGGCTCTCTTAACATATTGGTGGGAAGGAACTTCGCCACTGCCGGCGCGGCGATTCCCTCTACGGAAAGACCAGTGATTTTCTTTGCCAGGAACATGCCTCTGAATACGTGGAAATTGTTGGTGACAATGGCGATTCTTTCGGTCTCCGGGAAGTTTTCTTTTATTATCTTATAGGCGTTTTCGATGTTCTCTCTGGTGTTAAAAGAATCCTCCTCGTACCATACTCTCGAAGAGTCGATGCCTCGTTTAATAAGGTACTCGCAGCCGCCGCGGCCCTCGCTTATGGGTTCGTTTGAGCCTTGCGCACCCGTAACTATGCAGACGGTATCGGGGTTGGCCATAAGGTAATCGTAAGCGCTGTCGAGTCTCTGTTTGTAAAGAGTGCCGGGGCCTCCTTCAAACATCTGGGCACCGAGGACGATAATGCAGTCGGCCCCGGGCTTTGCCCTTGCGCCAAACTTCGAAAGAATCAAAAGTTCAGTAAAAAGAAACAACGAAATGCAGGCCAGCAAAACCGCCACCGCTATCTTTCTAAACCACAACGGTATCTTGCTCCATCTTTCTTTGCCCATTAAAAATGTTACGAGCAAAAGAAAGACTGCCACACCGATCCACAAAAGATATGAAATTGTGCCGGTTCTTAAACTGTATACCGCATATGAGTAATAAACACAGCCTGCAGCCAGAACCGCAAGTATTATTCTGATAATTAAAACTATGTATTTCTTCACAAAAAGTCCCCTGTAAAAGTAATTTTGCCGGGCCATTATTTAGCCCGGCAAGTGTTTATCTTAATAATCCGTCGCTTTGTTCAAGCGGAATGTAAGAACGTTTAAGGCTTACATCTCTGCCGCCTACTCTTACAATGTTATTGTAAAAAGCAAGGAATATCATAAGAATCAGTACTACAAAACAACTAATTAATCTTTTTGCCCTCATAAAAGACCCCCTTATAAGACTAACTGTTTGCTTGTTACAGTCTAAATCTTATCAGGGGGTTCTAAAGAACACCTTCATAAAAAGCTTAAGGATTTATTAATTCCCCGCAGCCGCTATTAAAGCCGCAATCTGCTCGGGAGTCATCTTGGCATTGGGGTCTGTGGGCATCTCAACTGCAGGCGCCGGTGCAGGTTCGGGAGCCGCTTCTGCAACGGGTTCGGGCGCAGGTTCAGGCTCAGGCTCCGCTGCCTTGGTCTTCTTGGGCTTGGTCGCAGGCTTCTCGGGTGCAGGCTCGGGTGCTGCTTCAGCCACAGGCTCTGGTACAGGTTCTGGCTCGGGCTCAGGCGTTGCCTCTTCAACCACAGGTTCGGGCGCAACCGCCTCTACTGCTGCTTCAGCTCCGGCCAAAGCTTCCATAGCCGCCGCTATTTCTTCGGGAGATGCTTCTGTCACATCTGCTGCAGCTTCCGCTTCGTTTAACAGTGCTTCCGTCTCGGATGCAAGGGCTGCAATATCAATGTCAGCTGCAATCTCTTCCGCCGGTGCTTCCACCGCAACGGG
>CAMNCH010000176.1 GCA_946534145.1 uncultured Lachnospiraceae bacterium | reverse complement strand
AATTCCTTAGATATTGAACAAATCGCTGTATTCCTTCAAAGCGCCGTCGGTTTCGTGAGCAAGCACTTTCTTGGCAAGAACTTTGCCGAGCTGAACGCCTTCCTGGTCGAAGGAGTTAACGTTCCATGTGAAGCCCTGGAACATAATCTTGTTCTCGAAGTGAGAAAGAAGAGCGCCGAGGGATTCGGGTGTAAGCTCTTCACCGATGATGATACTGGAGGGTCTTCCGCCGTTGAAGTTTTTGTTCTTGTTGTCGTCGTCTTTACCGCAGGCAAAAGCAACAATCTGAGCCGCAACGTTGGCGCAGAGTTTCTGCTGGCTGGTGCTGCCCTGAATGTCTACGTCGGTACCGATCTGGCTGTTCTTAAAGCCGATGAACTGAAGGGGAATAATGTCTGTTCCCTGATGTAACAACTGGTAGAAAGAATGCTGGCCGTTGGTGCCGGGCTCACCGAAGATGATGGGGCCGGTTACGTAGTTAACGGGCTCGCCGAAACGGTTAACGGACTTACCGTTTGACTCCATGTCAGCCTGCTGTAAGTGTGCAGGGAAACGGCTGAGTGCCTGTGAGTAAGGAAGCACTGCTGTAGCACCGAAACCGAGAATGTTTCTTTCGTATACGCCGATAAGAGCATCGAGCATAGCAGGGTTCTTTCTTAAGTCTGTGTTCTTGGCAAGCTTGTCTTCTTCTGCCGCACCGTTTAAGAAACGAGCGAACACATCGGGACCGAATGCAAGTGAAAGAACGGCTCCGCCAACCGCTGAAGTTGAGGAGAAACGTCCGCCGATGTAATCGTCCATAAAGAAAGCAGCAAGATAATCGGAGCTCTTGGCAAGAGGTGAAGTCTCACTGGTAACCGCAATCATGTGCTTGGAAGCATCAAGACCTGCGTTCTTTAACGCATCCTTAACGAAAGCTTCGTTGGTAAGAGTCTCAAGTGTGGTACCGGACTTGGATACCAGTACGAAGATTGAATGAGCAACGTCTACGCTGTTAAGTACTGCTGCCGCATCGTCGGGGTCAACGTTGGAGATGAACTTAGCTTCCATCTTGAAGTTGCCTGTTTTCTTGGCCCAGTTCTCAAGAGCGATGTACATAGCGCGGGGACCTAAGTCACTTCCGCCGATACCGATTTGAACTACTGTGGTGAACTTCTCACCCTTTGCGTTGGTGATTTCGCCGTTATGTACTTTGTTGGCAAAATCAGCGATTTTCTTCTGCTCGCCTACGTAGAATTCTCTCTTGTCTACGCCGTCGGCCACAACTTTGTCGCCGAGCATGCCTCTGGTAAGCTGGTGAAGTACGAGACGCTTCTCACCTGTATTGATAACTTCGCCGTTGTATAAAGCCTTGAACTTTTCGGTAAGTTCGGCTTCGGCTGCAAGTTCTTCCAAAGCGGTAAGAACCTCCTCGTCAACTGCCTTGGCTGCGTAGTTAAAAGAAAGACCGCATGCCATAGGCACACTGTAGCCCTTAACTCTCTTAGCGCCGGATTCTCCGCTCATAACCGCCTTTAAGTCCACTCTTTTGGTGCTCTCAAGCTTCTTAAAGCTCTTAAGCGTGTCAAGATTGTTCCATGAAACCATGTATTTTTCCTCCAAATGTAAATATTGGTTTTTATTTCCGTAAAATTTCGTGCAACTCTATCTTAATCGATTTAACTCTTCTTTTCAAGAATAAGCAATCCTACAGTTCAATGTCGAGTTCCACGGGGCAGTGGTCCGAGCCGAAGATTTCCGTATGAATCTTGGCATCTTGAATCTTGTCCTTAATATCATCCGATACAATAAAGTAGTCGATACGCCAGCCCGAATTCTTCTCTCTTGCGTGGAATCTGTAAGACCACCAGGAATAGATGTCCTTTTGGTCGGGATAGAGATAGCGGAAAGAATCCACATATCCGTTTGCCAGAAGGTCCGTCATCTTGCCTCTCTCTTCATCGGTGAAGCCCGCATTTCTGCGGTTGGTCTTGGGATTCTTTAAGTCGATTTCCTGATGGGCCACGTTTAAGTCGCCGCAGAAAATCACGGGTTTCTTTTTCTTAAGACCGTTAATGTATGCCAGGAAATCGTCCTCCCACTTCATGCGATAATCAAGGCGGCGAAGCTCGTCCTGGGAGTTAGGTGTGTAGCAGGTTATGAAAAAGAAATTGCCGTACTCAAGCGTTATAACACGTCCCTCGTGGTCGTGCTCGTCCACTCCGATGCCGTAAGTCACGCTTATGGGCTCATGCTTCGTAAAAATAGCGGTTCCCGAGTATCCCTTTTTCTCCGCGTAGTTCCAGTAACCCTTGTAGCCTTCTGGGAGCTGTAAGTCTATCTGACCCTCCTGAAGCTTAGTCTCCTGCAGGCAAAAGAAGTCTGCCGAAGCCTCCTTAAAGAAATCAATAAATCCTTTATCAACGCAGGCGCGAAGGCCGTTTACGTTCCAAGAAATCATTTTCAAGGCAATTTCCTCCAAAAATTCAAGTTATATGTTGATATATTTGACAATTATTATACCATCACTTTAACGGATTTGTGCTATAATGAGGAACTATAAATCGGATTTGTTTAGAAAGTGAGGTCTGCTTTATGCATTTCACACCCAAAGGAATTTGTGCTGTAGGAATAGATTTTGAAGTTATGGACGGACGTGTACACGATGTTCGTTTCACAAGAGGCTGCGATGGCAATCACAAGGGTCTTGCCGCTTTAATCGAAGGCATGCCTGTTGAAGAAGCAATCGAGCGCTTATCGGGTATCACCTGCGGTCCTCGCGACACTTCCTGTCCCGACCAGCTCGCAGTAGCACTCAAAGAGTATATGTCAAAGAAGGCAGTATAATGAGCAAGAAAATAGTATTAACAGGCGGCGGCACCGCCGGTCACGTAACTCCCAATATCGCTCTTATGCCCGAGCTTAAAAAAGCCGGCTATGAGATCAGTTACATCGGTTCCAAAGACGGTATCGAGAAACGTCTTATCGAAGACTACGGTATCCCTTATTACGGAGTTTCCACCGGTAAGTTTCGCCGTTATTTTGATTTAAAGAATTTTACGGATCCTTTCAGAATTATTCACGGATACGCAGAAGCCAAGGCTGCGCTTAAGGAGATTAACCCCGACATTGTTTTTTCCAAGGGCGGTTTCGTAAGCGTTCCCATCGTCAGAGCGGCTCATGCTTTGAAGATTCCCTGTATTATCCACGAATCGGATATTACACCCGGCCTGGCCAATAAACTATGCATTCCCGTTGCCGAGAAGATCTGCTGTAACTTTCCCGAGACCATGCACTATGTTCCCGCGGACAAAGGCGTGCTCACCGGCACCCCCATTCGTGAAGAGTTAACCGAAGGCGTTCGCAAGAAAGGCCTCGACCTTTGCGGATTCCACGAATTCAAGCCCGT
>CAMNCH010000175.1 GCA_946534145.1 uncultured Lachnospiraceae bacterium | reverse complement strand
CCTGCGTCGACAAAACCTTCCCGAACTTCTTTGCCGAATTAAAACGCATCACCACTCCCTCAGAACAATGACGCCTATTAAAACAAGCCCTTCGGGGCTTGTTTTTTTTGCGCCCACACCACAAACCTATCGGGACCCCAAGTTTGACTGCTGAACCCTATCGCAGCGTCGGCACTTAGCGGCTGTTTTTCAAGCCGCTTATGCACGTCAAACACGGTGTTTGACGCTTGCAAAAAAGCATCGCTTTTTGTGTAGGGCGGACCGCAGTCTTAACGGAGCGTCCGACCGGCCGCTACGCGAGATCGGAGTGGGAACGTGTTCAGGAGGCAAACTTGGGGCCCCGATGTTTGGAGTGTGGGCCGATAATCGGAGACTTGACTAGGCGGGGGCTCTGTTATTGCCACCTGAAGCCAAGCCCGAAGGGTATTATTTGTACGCATACAAGTTCGCAATTTTTCGAAGTGAGATGACAAGAATTCGTTAGTGAATATTACCAATGAATCTTAAAATAGTATACATCGAGTGAACAAATTGCACATTTTTACGGGGTTGAAAGTGTGGGGGATGATGACTTTCCGAAGAATTATGTGCTTGTTCGCCGGTCAATAATGTAAAGGAGAAGGGAGTATTTATGAAAAGGAAAAAACTTTTCAAAAGTGCCACTGCGGTTGCTTTGGCACTGACGACGGTGCTTTCAAATCTTTCACCCGCTTACGCTGCCGAACTTGGTTCCGTGAGTGCCGGGGAAGTTTCTTTTGACGAGACCGAAGGCGAAGAGCCTGAAGAAGAAATCGCAGAAGAAGCCGGTGAAGAAAAAGGCACAGAAGAATCGGAAGAAGAAACTCCCGAAGAAGAGGTTACAGAGCCTTCTTTGGAAGAGCCTTCCGAGGAAGCCGAAGACGAAGATGTTTCAGAAAACAATGACGTTTCCGGCGGTGAAGAAGTTGTTGAACCTTTCGAAGGTGTAGTCGCACCTTTCGGTTCACCCCTTGTGGACGGCGCAGTTGACGACGTCTGGAACAAGGCGGAATCTTATGTACTTACCAAGACACGCAACAGCGCAACATCCGAAGCAGAGCTTAAGCTTTTGTGGGATGAAAACGCTCTTTATGTTTTAGTAAATGTTGAGGATGCTACCCTCGATAAAGCAAGCGGCAATTCTTATGAACAGGATTCCGTGGAAATTTTCCTTGATGAATTAAATGACAGAAGCGGTGCTTACGGCTCCGATGACGCTCACTACCGCGTTAACTTCGACAACGAAAGAACCACCGACAGCGGCGAAGAAGGAAGATGGTACACAAAGACTTCTTTGACCGATACCGGTTATGTTGTGGAAGCGTGCGTTAAGTGGGAGACGGCGGCACCCGCCAATGATGTGATGGTTGGCTTTGATGCTCAGATTAACTGTGCGGAGGGCGGCTCAAGAAAGGGCGAACGTTCTCTTTTTGCCACCACAGGCGACGGTTATCAGGACACAAGCCTTTTCGGTGAGTTATTGCTTACGGGCAAGACCGACGGAGATGTTACTCCGGGCTTCCCTTATTCGCTTATGACTTACCTTGAGAAGGTAAAGGCCATCAACCTTGACGTATACGTTAACGGCGAAGAAGCCAAGGCTTTAATCGCCGAGGTTGAAGCATTCCTGGCAGCAGGCGGCTACACTCAGGAAGAAGTGGACGCTTACTATGCAAAGCTTGTTGAATGCGTGAACACTCTTGACGACGGCTCAGGCTACTTAAGTCCCCTTGAGATGGAAGAACATCCCGAACTTCCCGACATCTTCACATTCTATGACGGTGTCACAAAGGTGACAAAAGAAAACTGGGAAGCACGTAAGAAAGAGATTAAAGAATATTACGATTACTACATGTACGGTCCTTATCCCGACACTTCAGACGAAATCGTTTCCTACGAAGTAACGGGCATGGCTGAAAGAGACGTAACCGTAACAGACCCTGTAACAGGTGAAAAGAAAAAGATTACCGTTAATCAGGGTACCTTAAAGCTTACGGTTGCAAGAGGCGATGTTTCCGGTACCGTCAGCATGGTATTCGTGGTACCCACCACCGAAGCTCCCGCAGGCGGATATCCTTTCTATTCCGAAATGTCAGGATACGCAGGTGACACTGTTTATTATGCGGTAAGCAGAGGTATGGCGGCTGCATCCTGGACCTACACCGATTTTGCGGCAGACGACCTTTCAAGAACCGGTTTGTTCTATAAGATTCATCCTTACGGAACTCACTGGAAAGAGCAGACAGGCGCACTCGTAGCTTGGAGCTGGGGCGCAGGCAAGATTCTGGATGCTTTGGAGAACGGTCTTGGTGCCGAATACAACATCAATCCCGAAATCAACATGCTCGCCGGAGTTTCAAGACTCGGAAAAGCTACAGCGGTAGCAGGCGCGTATGACGAAAGAATCAAATACATCAATCCTACCTGTTCGGGCGCCGGCGGTATGGCAACCTTTAGATATTCCTCCGAAGGTAAGACCTACGACGGAGCCAACGCAGGACTTAATCATGACGGCGTAACCACCGTTACAGTCGACAAGAACGAGGGACTCGGAAGCTTACAGGCCTCCGGCGAAATTTTCTGGTTTAACGACACATTTGCTAAGTTTAAATCCGTTAATCAGCTTCCTTTCGACCAGTATTACCTCGCATCTCTTTGCGCCGACGAAGACAGGTATTTAATGATTACGGCAGGTCTTACCGGTGAAAACTGGACCAATTCGGCCGCTATGTCACTTACCTATTTAAAGGCAAGAGAGCTTTACAGACTGCTTGATTTGGATGACCACATTTTCATCAATGTTCATGAGACCAACGAAACAGGAAGTACCCCCAACCACAAGATTATTCCTATGGATCTTGCGTACTTCATAGATCGCATGTACATGAACGAGTACGGCGTTTCCCCCGCCGACATTACAACAGATCAAAGAAAGATTAAGTCCTGCCTTTTCTTTGAAGATGTTAACTGGGACCCCGACTGGGATTCTCTGGTGGGCAATAACGTTACATCCGTTGACACCGACAAATACGTTAAGAAGTCACTTACCCTTAACAACGGTGTTAAACTTTCCGATATTGAGGCGGCTCTTCCCAAGGTTGGATACGTATACGTGGACGATGCACGTTACAGACAGGCAACCGTTACATGGGACGTTGCAAGCAGCGGATTCGATCCCGATGCGATTAACGAGCAGGAACTCATCATCAACGGAACACTCACTCTTCCCGAGGGAGTTGTTAACGATAAAAACCTTGACCTGACAATTCAGGCAAAAGTAACCGTTTTGTCAAAGCCCGACGATCTTTCTTTCGGCACTCCCGCAGAAGACGGCTGGGACAATGCTTCAAGCTATGTTACAAAGAACGTTCTTGCAGGCGCTGAAGAC
>CAMNCH010000174.1 GCA_946534145.1 uncultured Lachnospiraceae bacterium | reverse complement strand
TCAAAGCCTTAGCTTTGGGGTGTTTCTTCTTTTGCTTTTTTATTCAGTAACTGCATCCTTCCAGATTCTGTCAAGGTTATAATAATCTCTTGATTCGGGCTGGAACAAATGAATCATAAAATCACCGTAATCCATCAGTATCCAGTTGCCTGCATTATAGCCTTCGGTCTGCTTGGGATGAACACCTGCTTTGGAAAGCTTATCCGTCACTTCGTCAGCCATGGCGTGTAACTGATTGATATTACCGCCTGTAGCCAGGATAAAGTAATCTGCTATGGGAGAGATTTTTGAAATGTTAAGAATCTTAACATCCGTTCCTTTCTTCTCCTCTATTGCATCTTTGGCAATAGCCACATAATCTTTGATTTCTGCCATGTATACATTCTCCTTATTCAAGCTTTTGAATAGTATTTAAATGTTTCGAGGGTAAGAGGATTTATAACGTATTTTTTTTCATATAAATGCTCTACCGTATCGCTGAGTATCATATTAAGACACTCATCAAGATCTTTAAAAGCCATTCTGCGAACATCGTCAAGCCTTTTGGCTTTGTAACGGGCAGGCTCAATGTAATCCGCAATATAGATTATTTTTTCAAGTAAAGTCATGCCCGGACGACCGGTGGTGTGATAAATGATTGAATTTAAAATTTCTGCATCTTCCACAAAAAAGTCTTTTTTTGCATAATATGCACCGAGTTTGGCATGTATCAGCTGGGGGTTGTCGATTTCGACCTGTTCAAGGGATATTCCGAAATCCTGCGCCATTTTGACGTATTGATCTACAGGATATGCTTTTGCACAATCGTGTATCAGACCCGCCAGCTCGGCTTTTTGAATATCGGCACCATATCTCATGGCAAGGGAAGCCGCAACCGCACTCACGGAAAGAGAATGATAAAATCGCTCTTCTTTCAGGCCTTTAGATAAAAAACTCTTAATTTCGGTAATACTTAAAGCATTCATGAAAACTCTCCTTAACAGTAAAGCTTATGTTCTTTAATGTAACTGTATACCGAGGGCGCAAGCAAATCTACAACGCTTTCGCCGTTTTTAATCATTTTTTTGATATTGGTGGATGAAATGTCTATCTGCGGTGCATGCAAAAAGAAAACTTTGGCATTGAAAATACGCTTGTAATCTTCTGCTTTGGCCGACAACACGTCTTCGCTTACATTATCTCTGACAAGCACTGCAAGTGAAGCGGCCCTTAATATTCTGCCCGGAAACTTCCATTTATCAAGATTTAAAAAGGAATCGGCTCCTACTATAAAGAAAATTTCGGCATCTTCATACATCCGATTTAATTCTTCAAGGGTTTCATAAGAGTAGGAATTATGGTTTCTCTTAATCTCCATATCGCTTACGGAAAAAGAAGGATAATCTTTAACTGCAAGCTCGGTCATGGCATAACGATGTGAAGAATCGGTTACGTTGCTCTTCATGTATGAAATACCGCTTGGTATGAATATTACTTCATCTAAAGATAATTCTTTAAGTGCAATGAAAGCAAGCTCTAAATGTCCCAAATGTATGGGATCGAAAGTGCCGCCCAAAATACCGATTTTTCTCATTTTTTACTCCGCCGTCAGTTGGGAAGAATAATCTTGGGGTTCTTTTTGTCGGGCTTATAAAGAACTATTTTTTTGCCTATAACCTGTACCAGAGTTGAGCCGGTGCGTTCTGCAAGGGCGTTTGCAATGGTCTTGGGGTCCTCAAGGCAGTTCTGCAAAACGGATACCTTTATAAGTTCGTGGGTGTTAAAACACTCTCTTACCGCTTCGGTTATCTCAGGGGTAAGGGTCCCTTTGCCTATCTGGAAAGAAGGATTTAAATTGCTGGCAAGGCTTTTTAAATAAGCTCTTTGTCTTGAATTCATATATATCTCCCGGCTTAAAAGCCTTAAAAGTTATTTGTAGTAATTAAAGGATAAACCGTACATTCTGACGGTATCGCCGTCCTGAATGCCAAGGGCCTCCAGTTCGTCGAGGATACCGTTGTCTTTAAGGAATCCCTGGAAGAAGGTAAAGCCCTTTTCGGAATCAAGGTTGGTATAACCAAGCATTTTCTCAATACGTGGGCCTTCAACAACGTATTCTTTGGCCTTTTCGTCATAGGAAACGGTGAAGGGTTCGTTGGAGTAGATGCCGCCCCATTCGGGAGTAAGTTCGGGTTCAAATACGATGGTTTTCTTGGGATACTTCTGAAGCACTTCATAGATGTGCACCAAAAGCTCTCTGACGCCCTCTCTGGTGGCTCCGCTTATAGGGTATACTTCATAACCCTGGGGCTCGAATTCGGCCTTTAATTTGGCCAGGACGGCTTCTTTGTCCTCGCAGGCATCCATTTTATTGGCTGCTATAATCTGAGGCTTTTTCTCAACGTCTGCGCCGTATTTTTTGAGTTCTTCATTGATGGCATAAATGTCTGCAATGGGGTCGCGTCCTTCGGTTCCTGCAGCATCTACTACATGGACCAAAACTCTGGTACGCTCAATGTGTCTCAAAAAGTGAAGTCCGAGACCTACGCCCTCGCTGGCACCTTCCACAAGTCCGGGAATATCGGCCACAATAAAGCCGCCGATGCCTTCCATGTCAACTACGCCGAGGTTGGGCTGAAGTGTGGTGAAATGGTAATTGGCAATCTTGGGTTTGGCATTGGATATTACCGAAAGAAGGGTGGACTTACCTACATTGGGGAAGCCTACAAGGCCAACATCCGCTATGGACTTAAGTTCCAAAACAACAGTCAATTCCTTGGCGGGCTGACCGGGTTTCGCGTATTTGGGAGCCTGCATGGTGGCTGTGGCATAGTGCTGGTTGCCAAGACCGCCGCGACCGCCCTTTAAGAACTCTACGCGCCTGTTATCACCTGACATATCAAGCAGAATCTTGCCGGAGGCTTCATCCTTAATTACAGTTCCCTCGGGAACCTTTAAGGTGATGTCTTTGCCGTCTTTGCCGCGACAGTTCTTCTTGCCGCCGGGCTCGCCGTCTTCGGCACGGTAATGTCTGTTATGTCTATAGTCCATAAGGGTATTCATGCCCTCGTCAATTTCAAAGAAAACACTTCCGCCGTGACCGCCGTCGCCACCGTCGGGACCGCCGTCCGGAACATATTTTTCACGTCTGAAGGAAACGTGTCCGTCTCCGCCTTTGCCGCTTTTTAAGTAAATCGTCGCTCTGTCTGCAAACATTCTTTACCTCATTAAATGAAAACTTTAATCTATTTTACAAAAATAAAAAGGGTTTCGCAATAGTACGAAACCCTCAAAAGTACAAAGATAAGTATTAGTCTTCCTTAGGATATACGGAAGCCTGCTTCTTGTCTCTTCCTAACCTTTCAAAACGAACAACGCCGTCTACAAGAGCGAATAATGTATCATCGCCGCCACGACCTACGTTAACACCGGGATGAATCTTGGTGCCACGCTGTCTGTATAAAATGTTGCCGGCCTTAACAAACTGTCCGTCTGCTCTCTTCGCACCTAATCTCTTGGATTCGGAATCTCTACCGTTCTTGGTAGAACC
>CAMNCH010000173.1 GCA_946534145.1 uncultured Lachnospiraceae bacterium | reverse complement strand
AAGACTCCCGCGGATGCAGCCTACAAGTCTCACGAGAATGTAATTCTCGGCAACGTGGCACTTTACGGAGCAACCTCCGGCGAAGCATACATTGCAGGTGTTGCGGGCGAAAGATTCTGCGTACGTAACTCAGGCGCCATAGCGGTTGTGGAAGGCGTCGGCGAGCACGGCTGTGAATATATGACCGGCGGCCGCGCGGTAATACTCGGCCCCACCGGCAAGAACTTTGCGGCCGGCATGAGCGGAGGCATAGCATACGTCCTGGATGAAGAAAACTGCCTTTACAAAAACCTGAATAAAGACCTTGTTCTCATGGAGAAACTTGAGCACAAGTCCGACAAAGAAGAACTTAAAAAGATGCTTCTAAATCACGTAAAATACACGGATTCTTTGAAGGCCAAAGAAATCCTTGCCGACTTTGACGCTTACACCGAAAAGTTTAAAAAGATAATTCCCGCCGACTACAAAAAGCTTCTTTCGCTCATCGGCAAATACGAGGAGCAGGGCGAGAACAAAGAAAATGCCGAAATAGCCGCATTCTACGAAAGCATCGGCAAGAAGGGAGAAGGGGTATGAGCGAGCTTAAAAGACCTGATTTTTTGGAATTTCATGAAGCCCCCGACAGGGAAAAACAAAAAGAAGAATCCAAGCGATGCAATAACTGCGGCGTTCCCTTCTGTCAGGCGGGCATGATGATAGCGGGCATGGCTTCGGGCTGCCCACTTAACAATCTTGTTCCGGAGACCAACGCACTGGTGTCGAAAGGAAACTACGAGCAGGCCTACATTCGCCTTTCGAAGACTCACAGCTTTCCTGAGTTTACCTCAAGAGTCTGCCCCGCACTTTGTGAGGCAGCCTGCACCTGTAACCTTCACTCCAAGCCCATTCCCACCAAGGAGAATGAGCGTGCCATCATCGATTACGCTTACGAGCACGGTCTCGTACGTGAAATAAAGCCTGAAACCCGCACAGGCAAAAAGATTGCCATCATAGGAAGCGGACCCTCCGGACTTGCTGCGGCCCAGCTTCTTAACATGCGCGGCCACGAAGTAACCGTATTCGAAAGAAATGACCGTCCCGGCGGCCTTCTTCGCTACGGAATCCCCAACATGAAGCTTGACAAGCGCGTTCTTGACAGGAGAATAGACCTGTTAAAAGAAGCGGGTGTAATCTTTAAATGCTCCGTCAACGTGGGCAAGGACCTTAAGGCCAAAGAAATCCTTAAAAACTACGACAGGGTCATTCTTTGCTGCGGCGCCTCCAATCCCCGTGATATAAAGGCTCCCGGCAGAGATGCCAAGGGTATTTACTTCGCAGTTGATTTCTTAAAAGAAGTCAGCAAGCGACTCATGGACGAAAACTATAATTCAGAAGCTCTGGTTAAGGCCGAGGATTTTTCTTTTAAATCCCTTAATGGCAAGCACGTAGTGGTAATCGGCGGCGGCGACACCGGCAATGACTGCGTGGGTACAGCGGTTCGCTTGATGGCAGCCTCCGTAACCCAGCTTGAAATGATGCCGAAGCCCTCGGAAGAAAGAACTCCTTCAAATCCCTGGCCCGAATGGCCCAAGGTTTTAAAAACCGACTACGGCCAGCAGAACGCAATTGATGCTTTCGGCAAAGACCCTCGTATTTTCCAGACGACCGTAAAAGAATTCGTTAAAGATAAATCCGGTGCCCTCACCGCTATTAAAACCGTAAAACTCTCGCCAAAAAAGGACGAGAAGACCGGTCGCATGATTATGAGTGAAGTGGAAGGCTCCGAAGAGACCCTTAAAGCTGATATGGTGCTGATTGCCGCGGGCTTTTTGGGCTCCGAAGGTTACATAGTATCTGACTTTGGTGTAGAATGTAATGAAAGAACCAATGTTGCCACCAAAGCAGGCGAATTCTTAACAAGTGTGGACCGTGTATTCACCGCGGGAGACATGCACAGAGGACAGTCCCTTGTAGTATGGGCCATATCCGAAGGAAGAAAAGCTGCAGCCAAAGTGGACGAATCCCTCATGGGATACACTAACCTTTAAGGAGACACAGCATGAAGACCAAGGAAGACATTTTAGACCTCATAGACGAAGAAGACGTGGAGTTTATCCGCCTTCAGTTTGCAGACATTTTCGGTAATCTCAAAAACGTTGCGGTAACTCCGGGACAGTTTGAGAGAGTGGCCGAAGGACGATATTCTTTTGAAGGAAGTGCCGTATTTGAAGGAGTCGGAGACGTGACCCTTTACTTAAAGCCCGACCTTGATTCTTTTGTTATTTTGCCCTGGCGCCCCAAGCATGGTAAGGTAGGCAAGCTTATCTGCAGCGTATATACCGCTGACGGTGAGCCTTTCGAACTTTGCCCGAGAAACATTCTTAAAAAGAATCTTGAGGTGCTGGACAAAGAACATCTGGATGCTTTCCTGGATCCCGAGTGCGAATTCTTTTTGTTTCATACAGACGAAAACGGCATAGCCACCACCATTTCCCACGAGCAGGCAGGCTACATGGATGTGGGTCCCGTGGACCTTGGCGAGAATGCCAGACGTGACATGGTCTTAACCCTTGAAGATATGGGCTTTGACATTAAATCTTCCCATCATGAGAAGGCTCCCGGCCAGCATGAAATCGACTTCAGAGGTGACTCCGGTCTTAAGGCTGCCGACGATGTCATGACCTTTAAATTTGCGGTAAGAAGCGTGGCCAAGGGCTTCGGCCTTCACGCTACCTTTATGCCGAGCCCCATTCAGGACGCGCCCGGTTCAGGCATGCACTTGAGAGTTTCTTTGTACAGGGACATGAGAAATATCTTCAATGCTTCTTTGGAGACTGCCGAGTATTTCGCGGGAGGCGTGCTCAAGTATGCTCCCGAGATTACCGCCTTCACCAATCCCCTTGTGAATTCCTACAAGAGGATTGAGCGCTGGAAGGTTTCCAAAAAGCCCGCTCCGGAGAAGAGCCTTGTAACCATCTGCGACGATTTCGGCGAAAGAACGGTGGAAGTACGCTTCCCCGACCCTTCCGCAAATATTTACGCGGTTATTTCTCTTATTTTAAGAGCAGGACTTGAAGGAATAAAAGAAAAAGCCGCATTTGAAAGCCTTAAATTCAAGGGAATTCCCGGCAACTTAAAGGATGCCCTGATTAATGCCTCCAAGAGTTCTTTTGTCAAAGAAGTTCTCGGAGAAAAATTCACCGAAACCTACGTAAACGCCAAATTTACCGAATGGGACGAGTATCTTAATACCGTATCCGATTGGGAGATTGATAAATATCTTTTGAAAGTATAGAGGTAAGTATGGGTAGTGTTATCATTGCCATTCCCAATACGGATACTGCCGAAAAAATAGGCGAAGTCCTGCGTCGTCGCGGGTTTCCGCCCACTGCCATGTGCACCCTCGGTTCGGAGGTCCTAAGGCAGACGGGAGAGGACGACTACGGTGTGGTCATCTCAGCAAGGCGCCTTAAGGACATGAGCTACCTCGACCTCTACGAGTATCTGCCGGAGTATTTCAACATTCTTTTGCTCACAAAGCTTTCTCAATATCTGACCTATATCT
>CAMNCH010000172.1 GCA_946534145.1 uncultured Lachnospiraceae bacterium | reverse complement strand
ATATGAATCTCCTGTTCGGCAAAACTTATAAGGAGGTAAGAAAATGGCTAGTGCTAATGAAGCAATCAAAGCCCAGAAGGCGGCCATCGTTGCTGAGATCTCCGAGCAGATTAAGGATGCTGATTCCATCGTAGTTGTAGACTACAGAGGACTCACCGTTGCTCAGGATACACAGCTTCGTAAGTCTTTACGTGAAGCAGGCGTTGTATACAAGGTATACAAGAACACCTTCATCACAAGCGCTATTAAGGGCACAGATTTCGAAGGCATCGCTCCTTTACTTGAAGGACCTACCGCTATTGCTATCGGTAAGGAAGATGCAACAGCTCCCGCAAGAGTTATTGCTAAATTCGCCAAGGATGCTAAGGCACTCGAAATCAAAGGTGGCGTAGTAGAAGGAAATATCTACGACGTTAAGGGTATTGAGAAGATCGCTACAATCCCTTCAAGAGACGAGTTAATCTCCAAGTTGCTTGGAAGCTTACAGTCTCCTATTACAAACTTCGCACGTGTTATGAACCAGCTTGCTGAAAAAGGCGGCGCTCAGGCATGCGAAGCACCTGCACAGGAAGCAGCTCCCGCAGAGGAAGCTCCCGCAGCAGCAGCAGAAGCACCTGCAGAGGCATAAGCTTAACAGGTAACAACTTATTGTATATTACATATTAAATGGAGGATTTAAAAATGGCTAAATTAACAGCTCAGGAACTCATTGATGCTATCAAAGAGTTATCCGTACTTGAATTAAATGACTTAGTAAAAGCTTGCGAAGAAGAGTTCGGCGTATCCGCAGCAGCAGGCGTTGTAGTTGCAGCAGCAGCTGGCCCTGCAGAAGCAGCTGAAGAAAAGACCGAGTTCGACGTAGAACTTACCGAGATCGGTGCAGAAAAGGTTAAGGTTATCAAGGTTGTTCGTGAAGCTACCGGACTTGGCCTTAAGGAAGCAAAGGACCTCGTTGAGGCTGCTCCCAAGGTTGTTAAGGAAGGCGCTTCCAAGGCTGACGCTGAGGCTCTTAAGAAGTCTCTTGAAGAAGCTGGCGCTAAGGTTACTCTTAAGTAATTTTACCCCTTATAAGAAATCGGGCGAGGATTTATCCTCGCCCTTTTTTGTTTTTAAGCCGGGGGTCACTTGCCTCTTTAATAGCTTTAGTATATAATGACCGAAGATATTTAGGAGAAAGAATATGTGGATTGCTAACAACTGGACAGATTATGAAGTTATAGATACATCGGGGGGCGAGAAGCTTGAACGCTGGGGCAAATACATTTTGCTTCGTCCCGACCCCCAGGTCATCTGGAATACCGAGAAGACCAACAAAGCCTGGAAGAAATTAAACGGTCACTACCACCGTTCGTCTAAGGGCGGCGGTGAGTGGGAGTTCTTTGACCTTCCCGACGAGTGGACTGTTTCTTATCAGAACGGCGCCAGGTTCCACCTTAAGCCCTTTGCCTTTAAACACACGGGTTTGTTCCCCGAGCAGGCCGTTAACTGGGATTGGTTTTCTTCTATTATAAAGAGCGAGCGTGACAGACATCCGGAGAAGCCTATTAAGGTGTTGAACCTCTTTGCCTATACCGGCGGCGCTACACTGGCAGCTTCTTTGGCCGGTGCCGAGGTTACTCACGTGGACGCTTCAAAGGGTATGGTTCAGTGGGCCAAAGAAAACGCCGCATCATCGGGACTCTCCGAAGCCAAGATTCGCTGGCTCGTGGATGACTGTGTGAAGTTCGTGGAAAGAGAGATTCGCCGCGGCAATAAATACGACGGTATCATCATGGACCCGCCTTCATACGGAAGAGGTCCAAAGGGTGAGATCTGGAAGATTGAAGAAAGCGTCTTTCCTTTTATAGAACTTACCGAGCAGCTTCTTTCGGACGATGCTTTGTTCTTTTTAATTAACAGCTATACTACCGGCCTTCAGCCCGCCGTGCTTACATATATGCTCAATACCGCTATTGCGAGCAAACATCCCGGCCAGGTTAAGTCCGATGAAATAGGACTTCCGGTATCCGATAACGGCCTCGTGCTTCCTTGCGGAGCCAGCGGCAGATGGATGAGGCAGTAGTTTCTTTTGCACCTAAGATATCTATAGTGCAAATAGCACATAAAGGCGTCCGGCTGCCCGCAAAAACGGGTAAAAGCGCCAAAATACAAAAAAAATTAAAAAATACTTGCATTTTACAGTGACTTGGTGTATCATAACGATTGCTGTGGCATGATAGCTATGAAGCGTGAGGTTGCTGCATTCGGGAATACATAACCGCTTGCAGGTTTTCCGCGGAGCGAAAGTCATGTAAACTGACGACAAGTCACTGTACAAAGCAACTGTCTATCAATAGGATAGAAACGACGTGTAAGTCCCTATCCCCGAGAGAAGAATGCTTATGTGTTCTTCGTTTTTTTCAGAGGGTTTAGGACACGCACGGGAGAGTGTACAGTCGCCACTTGTCGTACTTAGATTCAAAAGTACGAAAAGGAGGAGACTTTTTTTATGGCAAGTCAAGTAATGAGAATCACCCTCAAGGCATATGATCATCAGTTAGTAGATGCATCTGCCAAGAAAATCATCGAGACCGTTAAGAAGAACGGTTCCCAGGTTAGTGGACCTGTTCCGCTTCCTACCAAAAAGGAAGTTGTAACAATTCTCCGCGCTGTTCACAAGTACAAAGATTCCAGAGAACAGTTCGAGCAGAGAACCCACAAGAGACTCATCGATATCATTACTCCCACCCAGAAGACAGTCGAGGCTCTTCAGAGACTCGAAATGCCTGCAGGTGTAAGCATCGATATCAAGATGAAATAATTCATCACACTGACAAATTATTAACCTCTACTAGAATGAATGCTCGATGCATTCCGCTGTAGAAACAAGGAGGAAAAATGAAAAAAGCAATATTAGCTACAAAAGTCGGAATGACTCAAATCTTCAATGCAGACGGTACATTGGTACCCGTTACCGTACTTCAGGCAGGCCCCTGCGTAGTAACTCAGATCAAGACTGTTGACAACGACGGTTATGAAGCAGTTCAGGTTGGTTTCGCCGAGAAGAAGGAAAGAATCACCAATAAAGATGCTAACGGCAAGAAAGAATATGTTCACGCTCACGGCGTTAACAAGGCTTTAGCCGGACACTTTAAGAAAGCTGAAACAACCGCTAAGAGATACGTTAGAGAGTTCAAACTTGAAAACGTTAGCGATTACGCTCTTGGTTCAGAAATCAAGGCTGACATCTTTGCAGAAGGCGACAAGGTTGACGCTACCGCTATTTCAAAGGGTAAAGGCTTCCAGGGCGCTATCAAGAGATTAGGCCAGCACAGAGGACCTATGAAGCATGGTTCCAAGTTCCATCGTCATCAGGGTTCCAACGGTGCATGTTCCTCACCCAGCCGTGTATTTAAGGGAAAAGGAATGCCCGGTCACATGGGACACGTAAAGGTTACAGTACAGAACCTTGAAGTTGTAAGAGTTGATGCTGAAAACAACATCTTACTTGTAAAAGGTGCGGTACCCGGACCCAAGAAGGCCTTAGTTACCATTAAAGAAACCGTTAAGGCTAACGCTTAATAAAGATCGGAAGGAGGACCATTAAGAT
>CAMNCH010000171.1 GCA_946534145.1 uncultured Lachnospiraceae bacterium | reverse complement strand
GGAAAATACAGGATATTCATATTTAATAATCTCTTTGCCTTCATCGTCCGTGCGAGTCTCCGTCTTAATTTCGTAGGTTATTACGGAAGCCTCGGCATTTACAAAATTGCCGGAAACTTCTTGTTCCTTAAGGTTTTCCTTCTCTTCTTTTGTTACGGAAACAGCGGAAGCCAGTGCTTCTTTTTCCTCAATGGGAGTCTCCGAGAGTGTAACCCCCGCGCTTGGTCTTATCTCTGTAACCGATTCGGCAGGAACATTTTCAGAACATCCTGCCAAAGAAATTGCCGTCGCAAGAATGCAACCTACTATTAAAGTTTTTCTTTTCATATGTAGTTTTTCCTCCTTCTCAATTTCTTGGGAGGATTATACTTTTCATTCACAGGTATGACAAGGGAAATAGGGCCATCTTAAAACTTTCTTAACCTCATCTTCCATGAATTCCCAGGAAAACGGGCGTTATTGTGGATAACTTTTATTTTCCGGAAAAAGAATTATTTATTATATTTTTTGTACACCTGTACATAATCCACTAACATTCGGGCAGGTAATTCCGCATCGTTCACATCGCCTCCCCAGGTGCCGTATTCCGCGGAAATTATTAAGTCGCAGGGAACCGCGCAGGTTCCGTCGCCACGCTCATCCCCCGGAAAGTCAAAAAGAAGGCAGCCCTCATCGGTTCCGTCAAGATACAGGCGATAGCCGGTCTCATCCCACAGATACCAAAGCTCATGGTAATCATCATAGAAATCATCTCCCACATGGGCCACTTCACAGTAACTCTTAAGACCGTATCCGTAACCGTCCCAGTGAACGCTCATGCACAGTTCTCCCGTATGGGGCACAAGCTCCATAATATCAAGCTCGGCTCCGTCCGTAGCGCCCTTTCCCACGGTTTCGTCGCTCATTTGGTCCGTAAGAAGCCAGAAGGCATACCAGAGTCCGTCTGCTTTTTCCGCCTTAAAACGAATGTGATAGAGTCCGAAGGTCTGCTCATATTCGCCTGTTGAACGAATTGCGCCGCTTATGGGAGTGCCTTGTCCGTCCACCGCACAGTTAATCACAAGATTACCGTCTTCCGTATAGCTGCAGGAATCATTCCATCTTCCGCCTCCGTCCTGCTGCTCCTGCTCGGGGCAACGCGCCCACATAGCTTCGTTAAATGTGTCAAAGTTATCTTCGAACGAAAGAACATATTCTGTCCCGCCCATGGTAACCTTGCTTTCTTTGGCCGAACAGCCGACAGACACAAGTGCAAAGAGTATTATTAAGTTTACAGATACAAGTCTCTTAATCAGTCTCATATACCGCTTTTAATGTGTCATGCAAAAGATTATTATTGCCTGCTGAACTCTTAACAGATTATTTTTAAACTCGTAGCCCACAAAGAAGTCTGAGTCTATCGCATCCGCCGACACCTCTTCGCCTCTGTAGAAAGGCGGACAGGGATTTAAAACCGCGCCGGGATTGGCCTCACCCATTAAAGCTTTGGTAACCCGGTAATCCTTAAACTCATCTAAAACGCTTGCGGGCAAAGAATCCGTACAGATAATATCACGACCGGCAACAGCCTCATTAATGTCCTCGTAATGCTTTACTCCCGGCACCATATATTTCTTAGGATTACACTGAGCCAAAGAAAATCCGAAGGCCTCCGAAGCTTCTTTCCACGCCCGTCCGATGTTGCCGTCTGCGCCCACGAATAAATATTTGTCCTTTAAGTAGTCCTTCCTGATTTTGGACAAAGAATAAATATCTGACATCATCTCACAGGGATGATTGACATCCGTCATGGCATTTATCACCGGCACATTCATGGAACCTGCCATCTTCTCAAGCATTCCTATATCCTTGTGTCTTACCACAACAGCGTCCGCCCAGTTCTGAAGATATCCGCACACGTCAACGATGTCTTCTTTTTTATCCAGGGTCGCAGGATCAAAAAGGATTGTCTGTCCACCGAGCAGGTATATTCCCTTCTCAAAGGACACCCGTGTTCTGATGCTTGATGCCGGAAAGAACATGACTATGGTCTTGCCATGTAAAAACCCTTCGTACCGGTCTATGGAATCTGCTATTTCAAATATTTCCGTAAGTTCTTCTTTGGTGAAGTCTGTAAGTCTTAAAAATGATTTCACTGTGATATCCCCGTTTTCACTTAATGCTATTCCTGTATTTATTCATCACCGACAGCGGTATATGGCAGTAGCTGTAATCTTCGGGATGAAGTTCCAGCCGGTCCTGATGTTCATCGGCGCTTCGCACATAATTCGTCAACGGAAACACTTCCACCGCAATTTTGTCCCTGTCGGGTCTGTTGTCAATAAATGCCCGGGCCTCGTCCAGATGCTTTTGACATGTGCTGTAGAGTCCGGTTCTGTATTTTTTGCCCACGTCGACTCCCTGCTTGTTGACGCTATAGGGGTCTATTATTTCAAAAAGGTAGTTCATAAGGTCCGTGACGGATACCTTTGTCTCGTCAAACTCAACTTTTACGCACTCCGCGTAGCCGTCATATTCTCCGTCCGGCGTATTGCCGGTGCCGTTGGCTCTTCCTGCTTCCGTTAATATTACTCCCGGAAGGCTTTTAAAAAAATGCTGTACTCCCCACAGGCATCCGCCCGCAATGTAAACTGTTTCCATAACTCTCCTGTAATTCTTTATTTTAATTCAAGGGAATCCGCTATATAAACCGTATACCCCCTCGATTTGGCCAGCATAGCCGCCTTTCCGGCAACTCGACCGCTTGTGGTGTATTCGATGGCGTATCTGTCTTTTCCGCAGTTCTTAACCAGATTAAGGTATTTCAGAAAATAGTCTCTGTCATGATGGTTATTAACGGAAAAAGAATCATTCTCCCAGTCAATTGAGGTATATATGCTCTCCTGATTGACTCCGTCCAAAACATCGTCAAGGTCTCCGTAGGCGCTTAAATAATCCATGACAAAATCATCACCGCCGTTTATCATCACATAGCCGTTTCCGGAATGTAAATCCCGCAAAATGGCACATACACCTTCGAATATCTTGCTCTCATGGTTGTAGTAATAGACGTCGCAATTGTCTACAAAGAAGCCGTCTACACCTTTTTTCCTAAGTTCTTTTGCTTTATCCGCTATGAAATCCTGCCAGGCTTTTTGGGATACGTCCACCCATCTTTCGTCTTCCCAGTTTTCGTAAGCACCCAGGGTGATGGATTCGTATTCTTTATAGTAATCGCGGAAGGTTTCCACAGAGCCGATGTTTAAGTACGTGTAAACAGTATGTCCTGCGGCCTTGAGGTCTGCAATTTCCTTCTTGGTATAGTACTGAGCATCGATAACCATGGTCTTTGCGAGATTTTCTCTGGCAATAAGATTCTCCGGCTCGGCTCCTATGTATACGCCAAATTCGGTGTTAATATCAGCGGCAATTTTAATCGTGGATACCACGCCCCATATTACCGCCACCAAAATAATAACAAGGCCAACGCCCAAAATATACATGTTTTTAGCCATGTCGCGTCGACCTTTTAAAAAGTTTTGTTTCATTATTTACCTTTCTATGTTCAGGCTTCTTCTTTTTCTTTCTTCTTAAGCCTTACAGCCATAACTATAAGTGAAATTGCCGCCACA
>CAMNCH010000170.1 GCA_946534145.1 uncultured Lachnospiraceae bacterium | reverse complement strand
ATAAGAAATTCTTAAATTTACGCGTTAATTAACCATTGTAATAATAACTTGATATAATAGCGTTATGGATAAAAAAGAGATTCAGAAGCGGCTCAGGGAAAAGGCCGCAGCTAAAAAAGAAAAAGAGTTAATGAAAGCGGAAAAAGCAGAAAGAGCAAGGGCGCTGAAAGAAAGTGCCGCCAAAGAACCAAAGGCACCGAGAGCTCCGAAGGCACCAAAGCCCAAGAGAGGCAAGCGGGCCACCAACGACCTGATACTTAAGGTGAGTGTGTTTGGTGCGGCAATAGTGCTGGTGGGGCTTTGCGTTTATGTGGTTAAGAACAGCCTGCCGGACGACAGTGACAAGTATGAGTCGTTAAAGAGCGCTTATGACAGCCTCCTTAAGCAGAACGAGGAATACAGCGCCGAGAACCTGAAACTCACCGAGGAGATTAATTACCTCAAGGAAGAGAACTCAAGAATCAGCGAGCAGGTGAATGACCTCGAGTCTATCATAAACGGCATAGAGTTAAAAGAAGCGGAAAAAGAAGCCAATCCCTACGACGATACCTATGTTTCCGAGTATTATGTGAGCAAAAACAAAAGCTGGAACCTCATAGACAATGTGAAGACATCCGGCAATACCACGGATTATATAGAGATAAACGACAGATTCTATTATGCAATTTACAGTCCCAAGTCGGTTACGGTGAATACCTATGATGGCAGCAAAGAACTGATTTCCTCGGAGAACTGCGATGTCAGTCAGGGCCAGTATTTCGACTTCGGAAGAGACTGCAAATACGTTACTATCGAATATTCATCCAAGAATACCTTCTTTGTATCCTCGGGCATTCAGACCGGCAGCAAAGAAAAACCGGACAGGGGCAATTACTTCTACGTAGTGGGCAAGAACGCTCCTGCCAATGTATCACTCAGTTATGCGGGCAGGTGTTTAAAGAGCGGTGGCACCATTCTTGTACTTCCGGGCACATATACGGATAACGTGGATGTGCAGAACAAATCGGCCAATATCATCGGCGTGGACAGAAATCTTTGCTCACTTATCAGTTACGAGAAGGACTACAAGAAACCGCCTCTTGAGATTGCAGCCGGTAAGGTTTCCAACATGACCATTCAGGCTGTCAGCGACGGAAGACATGAGTCGGAACTTTCCGCTTATGCAATTCATTCAGACTTTAATTATCTGACTGACAAGACTCTTGTGATAGACAACTGCATTCTCAAGTCCGACTATAACGTAAGTCTCGGTATCGGTTTGAGAAGAGGCACCATCACAGTCAGCAATTGTGTGTTTGACGACGTTTTCTTTCACGATTCGGATGATGAGAATTATGGCGGCGAACAGAATATAAGATTCATTAACAACACCTTCAGCGGCATGACCATACACTCACAGGAGAAGGACAATTCGAAGGTCAATATGACCTTTAAGAATAACACCTTCAAGTCCATCGAAGTTCACAACGTTATTACAGGCAACAGTGTTGACGGATGCTACAAAGGACTTAAGGGCTTCTATCTTACGGAAGACAGCGCAGGAAACAGCCTTGAGGATGTAAATTATTAGAGCAAAAAAATTGGGCGTCTCATACGAGGCGCCCTTTTGATGTTTACAATTATTTATTCTTAAGTAAATCTCTGATTTCGGTAAGAAGTTCTTCGCTGGTAGGACCTGCGGGTGCTGCAGCTGCTTCTTCAGCCTGTTTCTTTTTAAGCTTCTCGCCTGCTTTTGCAATTGCCTTGGTGATAAAGAAAATGCAAAGAGCGATGATGAGGAAATCGATGATGGCCTGAATGAAGTTGCCGTACATAAGCTCTGCTTCGCCGACCTTAACGGAAAGAGTGGTGAAATCGATACCGCCTGTGATGATTCCGAGCAAAGGCATCAAAACATCGTTAACAAGAGAAGTAACAATCTTGCCGAACGCGCCGCCGATGATAACGCCGACTGCCATGTCCATTACGTTGCCTTTGGAGATGAACTCTTTAAATTCTTTGAATGCTTTCATAAAATACCCTCCCTGAGTAAAATTGTGGATGTACCACTTGATTTAATAGACATTTGATGTCTATTCGTACCAAAGTATAGCAAATGTAAATACAAATAACAAGAATTTGCGAAGTATTTTTGCAACTTTTTCGCCCCAAATCAGCCGATTTGCAAAATGCTTTTTTTCAAGGTATAGTATCATCGATACGTAGATTTTTTACAGGGAGACTGCTATGAAGATTTGTCCTAACTGTGGCGGCTCATACAAAGAAAGCGAGCCCAAATGTCCCTACTGCGGAATGATTAACGAAACAGGGGCGGAACAGGAATACAGCGATAAACTTAACAAAATCAGAAATAAACTTGATAATGTGGATGAGCTTGCGGTTGCCGATTACAAAGGCGATCTCAAACTCTTCTTTAAGATATTTCTTATTACCCTGGTGATTGCGGGAGGCATTACTTTTGCTGCCGCCAGCGCACAATATGCCAAAAGAAACAGGCTTTTTGTGGATGAAAGAGCCAACATGGACAGGGTTATCGCAGAAATAAAGGAAACCAGAAGCTATACCGATAAGTGGGATGAACTTTACGATTCCGGCGATTATGAGGCCATGTACGAAAGCATCTATTCCACGATGGGTGAAAAATTTAATAATTATGACTGGCAGCACTACAAGTTCTACACCACTTATGCGGCTTTTCGCGATGCGGAGAACAGAATAGAGGAATGCGGCACTGAAGAAGGTGCAAGCAAATACAAAAAAACGGGTGCGCTTCATGCGGTTTTATATGTGTATTACTCAGCCATTTCAAGCAGAAATGACGGCAAATTCACAGAAGAAGAGGCGGAGCTGTTTAATACAAGATGGGAAGAACTTGTCAAAAAAACCTGTGAAACCCTTCAAATGACAGAAAAGGAACTGGACAATCTTCGTATCAGAGCCAATTCCGACAGCTATCCTTCCTATTCGGAAGTAAGCGATTACGCAAAAGAAAGGTGGGGTGAGTGATATGAAATGTCCTTCCTGCGGTTCAAACCTTCAGATTGACAATGCCTTCTGTCCCTACTGCGGCGCCAAAAACCCGGTTGCCCAAAAGCATCGTGAGGACATGAAACGCTATGCCGACGACTATAAAAAAACCAAAGAAGAAGTTATAGGAAATACACGCAAATTTAACAAGACCACTCTCAGAGTCACTGCCATTGCCCTTACTGTTGCGGCAATAGTCGGAGTGATTGCGTTAACTATGTTTAAAGACCGCCTGGGCATGCAGATGTATCGCAAGCACAGAAACATGAATGCGCCCAAATACTTTGAGCAGGTAGAACAACTTATTGCGGAAGAAGACTATTTAAGGCTCGATGCACTTGCGACCGCCAAGGGAATATTGTACAGCAGCGACAAGAGAATGGATGAATATACCGGAGTTTTCAGAGTAACCGATTACTACGCGGAAGTTTTCACCCAGCTTATGTATATGCTGACGGACAGCAGCATAAATGCATCTCAGATAGATACTTTAAGCACCGATATCAACTACTTTTATCGTTCGTTTAATAATTATTCGAGCTATGGAAAAGACAATGAAACGGTGCAGAAATATTTAAAAGATATAAAGCAGGATATGAATCTTCTTTTGAAGACATACCTTAAGCTTTCGGATGAAACCGC
>CAMNCH010000169.1 GCA_946534145.1 uncultured Lachnospiraceae bacterium | reverse complement strand
CTCTCCGTCATTTCCTCGTCCATTTTCTCAAATCGCCTGCCCATGGCCTTGACCGTGTGCATTTTATCCTTCAGATTCTTGGCCACGCTCGGAGCCTGCCTTGAAACGTTACTGAGAGCGCTTTGAACGCTGTCGTAGACTCTTCTGTATTTTTCCTCGCGAATCTTCTTTTGGCGTCTGTCGTTTTCCGCTTCCTGCTCCTGCTTTTCAAAGCGGTGGAGGCGGTCGGCCACGTATTCTTTGTACGTAAGATTGCAGACGGTATAGCGGGACTTACGCTTACGCTCCACCTGCTCGAGGTGAATCACCATGTTGGCGGTATTCTCAATAAGTGTTTCGTCGTGGGAAATAAAAAGAACAATTCCCTTAAAATCGTTTATAAGCTTCTCAAGAAGCCTCAGGGTATCGATGTCGATATCGTTGGAGGGCTCGTCTAGAAGCAGTGCTGTAGGCCTACCCATGAGTATTCTCATAAGCTGCGCCTTTACCTTTTCCCCGCCGGAGAGACTCTTTAAGAGCTGTTCGCCGTAAAAGAAATCCGCAGGCACCCCGAAGCGTACCGCTGTTTCATTAAGTTCCTTAGGGCTCATCTCCAAAAATGCATCTTCTTTTGCAAAGAATTCGTACAGCGAAAGTTCTCCGTCTTCAGCGGGCAGTTCCTGGGGAAGATAGCTTAGCTTCTCCCCTGAAATTATTCTTTCGCCTTCGCCTTCCGTGTATTCTTCCGCAAGTTCGGGACTATAAATCCATTTCATGAGGGTGGACTTGCCGTTTCCCTCTTCACCGATAATAACCGCCTTGTCCCTGGCATTTAGTGTCATCTTAAAATCTTTTAAAATCACCCGCAAATCTTTTTTGTGGGTTATGGTCAGATTCTTTATCTGTAACATATGCATACCTCCCTTCGGCGGTCCATACGCAAAAAAAGAGCCAATCCGGTATGCCGAATTGACTCACGCAAACTAATCCTTATAAAGACACTACGGTGGCAAAAAAGGAAAGAATCGCAAGATAACTCAATTTAAGCATACACAAAAGACCGGTCATAAGGCCGCCTCAAAATCACTGTGAATAACTTAAATCAAACTATCTTCCACACATCCTATTATCTCACCGTACACATATGTGCCCTTTCTTTTTATCAAGTGCATGGTAACATATGGTTTCAAGTTACGCAAGCATTATTTTTCGTAATACAAAACTCCCAAGGTGTTGGGACCGCAATGGCTGGAAATTACGCCGCCGGCTCTGGTCTCCAAAATCTCTTCGAATACCCCGAGGCTTTTTAAATAGTCTCTCACCTCATCCACAAGTTCCTCACTGCAGCCGGAATGGGTGATGAAAACCCTGGCGGGATGAGCATTCTTTAACTCCTCTTCAAGGCCCGTAACGTAATTCATGATGGCGTGTTCCACGTGACCGCGAAGCTTTTTGGCCACGCCCATGGCTCCGTCCTTGACCTCGATGATGGGATGAATCCTCAGAGTGTTGGCAAAAAGAGCCGTAACCGCACTGCAACGACCGCCTCTTGCAAGATAAGTGAGCGTATCGATTACAAAGCTCGCCCTTACCTTGACCCTGTCAGCCTCAATATTGCGGGCGATGGTGGCAGCATCAAGACCGGCCTGAGCCAGTTCCGCCGCGCGAATCACCTGAAGACCGATACCGGTGGAAAGATTGTAGGAATCAATCACATAAAGCTTCTCATAGCCCTCTCCCACCATGGAAATTACGTTGCAGGTGGAGCTCATTTTGCTTGAGATGCAAAAGAAAATGATGTCGTCTCCCGCATCGATTAAAGGTCTTAAAACCGCTTCCGCACGCTCCTGCGTTACCGCAGCGGTCTTGGGCGTGGTTTTGTTGGCATCCGCCCACTCAAATATTTTGTCTGGAGTAACGTCCTCACCGTCATAGTAAGACTTATCTCCCATAATAATGCTTAACGGAACTATGGTAATTCCGTATTTGTCCGCAAGTTCACGTGACAGGTCACAGGTGCTGTCAGCCAGAATTCTGATCATAATTGATTCCCCAATACCCTCTCATATACTTGTACTGCATTTCTTACGCATTCATCGCAGGGGCAAAGAACAACTCCCGTATCTATGCCCTTTAAATCTTTACAGGTAAGCGCGCCGCATTCTTTTTCAAATTCCTCGGCAAGGAGTTTGGAATATTTAACGGTACCGTTGCCCTGAAGCTTCATGCCCGCCACCATATTGGCGCCGATAAGTGCTCCGCAGGTAGTTTTCATGGTACCCATGCCCACGCAAAAGCCGGATGCAAGCTTCATAAGGTCCTCGGGACTTAATCCCGCTTCCTCAGCAAGTGCCACTGCCACCGCCTGACAGCAATTGGCCTTTCCCGCCTGTTTCAAACCAACTGCCTGCTCTGCTGCTTTCTTAAAATCCATATTATACTCTCCTCCTTATTCAGTCTATAGCCTGTCCAAAGAAATATACGGATTACCCGATTCTTTGTGCGAATATATCTCTTCAAGTTCTCCTATCAACTCTTCTTTGGTATATTCTTTTGACTCATGACTCTTAATGGCCGTCGTAAACTCGGCGGCCTTCAATATTTTAATCAAATCATGCAAAAGAGACACGTTATAACCCTTGTTATTTGAATAACACCCGTCACCCAATAAAATCACGGATTTGTTGACTATTGCAGTCAAAGAGCCTTTCGCATGACTGCTGGGAAGTGGCAAAATGTCCATAAATACGCCATCTTCTATATGCATGGGCTCTTTTATGACAGTACCGCCACCATAGTATTTCGCGGTATAATCCCCCACAAAAAGGTCCTCGTCCGCGGGTTTTAATCTGCGAAGGTTCTCCGCGTGGTCCGCATGAAAATGGGTGATGATAATCTTCTTTTTCGGTATGGCCTTTACAGCTTCGTAGGACACATCATTGCTGCCCACATCCACGATATAGGTATACTCCCGCCCCTGTACAAAGAAAACATCAGCAGAAAGCGGATTCTCGCTCATCTCAATTCTCTTTATGATACCGTCCACTTTAATCACCTTCTTCGGCTTCGGGAATACGCTTAAACTGAGTGTTGTAAAGCTCTGTGTATACGCCTCCCTGTTTCACCAGGTCTTTGTGCTCGCCCCGCTCCACGATTCGACCGTCTTTGATAACCAGTATTTCATCCGCCGCCAGAATGGTGGAAAGTCTGTGAGCAATAAGAATGCTGGTGCGGGAATCTATAATGGGGTCGATGGCCTCCTGAATCTTGCTCTCCGAAATAGAGTCAAGAGCCGAGGTAGCCTCATCAAATATTAACAATGCAGGGTCCTTCAAAAGAACACGGGCAATGGATATTCTTTGTTTTTCACCGCCGGAAAGCTTAAGTCCTCTGTTACCCACCATGGTATCAAGGCCGGTTTCCTGAGACTCGATGAAGTCGTAGATATTGGCTTTTTTGCAGGCTTCTATAAGGTCCTCTTCCGTGGCATCGGGCTTGGCATAAAGAAGGTTGTCGCGGATGGTTCCGTTAAAGAGATAGGTCTCCTGGGATACTACGCCCACGTTCTTTCTTAAGAACTGAAGGTCCAGGTCTCTTACATCGACGCCGTCAAAGAGTACTTTTCCCTCGCAGACATCGTAAAGACGGGGAATAAGGTTGATAATCGTACTCTTGCCGGAACCCGAAGGTCCCACGATTGCTATGCTTTTGCCGCTCTCTAAGGTAAAGTTGATGTCCTTAAGTATCTCACGCTCCGGATCGTAGTGAAAGAAAACATGCTGAAAATCCACTCTGCCGGTTGCTTTTTCGAG
>CAMNCH010000168.1 GCA_946534145.1 uncultured Lachnospiraceae bacterium | reverse complement strand
ACGCAGACCTTGCAGAGACCGCCATCCAGATGAAGAGTGCGGAGTATTCCTACAACGCTTCTTTGATGGCTACTTCCAAGATATTGCAGGAGACATTATTGAACTATATTTAAGCGGCATTAAGACTATATATTCAGGAGGAGAGTACGTACTATGATTATTGAAACAAGAGTGTTCGGTGAAGTTGATATCGACCCCGCCAAGATTATCCATTTTGAAAACGGAATAGTGGGGTTCCCCGACCTTCAGGACTTCGCCCTTATTCACGATTCGGACCAGGGCGATAATGCCGGTATCAGATGGATGCAGTCCATTCAGGAGCCTGCTTTTGCCATGCCCGTTATGGACCCTTTAACGGTCAAAGAAGACTACAACCCCGAGGTGGATGATGAAATCTTAAAGCCCATCGGTGAACTTAACCCCGACGAGGTGCTGGTTCTTGTAACCGTCACCGTTCCCAAGGATTTAAAGAAGATGAGCGTCAATTTAAGAGCTCCAATCGTCATCAACGTGACCGAGAGAAAGGCCGTACAGCTTATTTTTGAAGGCGAAGAATATCAGATTAAATTCCCTATCTATGACATTTTGGATGCAAGGAAGAAGGAGGGCGCATGTTAGCATTATCGAGAAAGAAGGGTGAAGCCCTCGTAATCAACAACAATGTGGAAATCACCATCCTTGAAGTCAAGGGTGAGCAGGTTAAAATCGGTATTTCGGCACCCAAGGAAGTGCCCATTTATCGTAAAGAGCTCTACGTTCAGATTCAGGAATCCAATAAGGAAGCCATGAACGAAGACGCAATCGAAGGAATCAAAAATCTTTTTAAATAACTGTTAACTTTTCAACCAAACGTTCCGATATAAGAAATACAAGGAACCTAAGCAAAGGGGCAGTATGCTTCTTTGTACCTGCGGAAAGGATTCCGCGAAAGGAGAATTGATATGGCACTTGAACCTATTAACAGTATCATGACCGTGCAGGCTCAGACTATCCAGCCCAAACCGGTAAGTACCAGGCCGTCAGTGGAATACACGGATGTATCTTTAGCGGCAGACACGCCCAAGGTGGACAACACCACGCGTGTGGTTGAGAATACGAACGAAAAGTCCGATTTTCAGCAGAAAAAGGAAAAAGAACCCTCCAACGAGACGCTTCATAAGGCCATTGAAAAAATTAACAAACAGATGACCAACTCCGAAGCCATCTACGGATTCCACGACAAGACCAATCGCGTAACCATTAAGATCATCGACAAAGAAACCAAGGAAGTAATCAAAGAGTTACCTCCCGAAAAGACCCTTGACCTTATTGCGAAAGCCTGGGAACTTGCAGGTATCCTGGTGGATGAGAAGAGATAAGCTTCTCCCTGCAAAAAGGAGGTAATTTATGCCCATGAGATTAACCGGAATGTATTCCGGACTTGACACCGATTCTGTCATCCAGGAACTTGTGAAAGCAAGATCCGCAAAGGTTGACAAAGCGAAAAAAGAAAAAACCAAAACCGAATGGAAACAGGAAGCGTGGACGGGTTTGAACAAAAAGATTAAAAGTCTTTTCTCCGGCACACTTTCCAATTTGCGTTTCTCTACTTCTTATAAGAAGAAGACCACAAGCATCAGCAACAGTTCGGCGGTATCCGTTATCACAGGTGAGGCAGCCATGAACGGGGTTCAGAGTCTTTCCGTAACGGGCCTTGCCAAATCAGGCTATCTTACAGGCTCTGTACTTAAGACTCAGGACGGAACCAAGGCTACGGGAGAGACTCTTGTTAAAGACTTAAAGCACGGAGATCTTTCTTTCCCCGAGGGCGGTTCTTTTACCGTTACCGTTAACGGCAAAGCCACCAATATCGACATCACCGCGGAAACAACCGTTAAAGATGTTGTCGGCAAGCTGAATGAGGCCGGCGTTAGCGCCAACTTCGATGAAAAGAATCAGCGCATCTTCATAGCAAGCGCTCAGAGCGGCAAGGACTATGATTTCTCCGTTACCGCCAATGAACAGGGCGGATTTGCCGCACTCAGTTTTCTGGGCATCAACTCGTCCTTAAGCGACCCCGAGAATGCCAAGACTAAAGCCGAGTATCAGAACCTTGTTACCCTCAGAGACGAACTTCAGGGTAAGCTTGTATACAATAACGGCAACGAGGAAGACGGCATTGATTATGAAGCTACCATGGCAAACATTGATGTGGACAGCGACCTTTACAAAGCCATTAAGGCCAACATGCCTGCAGGCGTTGATGATGCGTACTCTATCGGAATCGACGTTTTGAAGCAGAGAGCCGATTACGCCGAAGAAGTTTTGAGTTACGATGCGGCTTCTTTTAACTCAGGCTCCAGAATCGCAGCGGAGAACGCTACTATCGTCTTAAACGGCGAAACATATGAATCCAATTCCAACAATATAGAAGTAAACGGTCTTACTTTTACCGTTCTTTCCAAAGCGGAAAATATTACCGTTACCACCCAGGAAGATACCGACGGTATCTACGACATGATCAGAAATTTCTTCAAAGAGTACAACTCCATCATCAATGAGATGGACAAGCTCTACAATGCGGACGCAGCCAAGGGCTTCGAACCTCTTACGGATGATGAAAAAGAAGAAATGTCCGACAAGGAAATCGAAAAGTGGGAGCAGAAGGTTAAGGATGCGGTCATGAGAAAGGACAGCTCCCTTAATACCGTGGCATCAGCCATGAAGGAAGCTATGCAGACCGGTTTCAAGGTAGGCGAAAAGACCATGTTCTTATCCGACTTTGGTATCGAGACTTTAAGTTACTTCCTAGCACCCGACAATGAAAAGAACGCTTATCATATTGCGGGCGACGACAAGGACAACGAGACCTCGGGTCTTACAGACAAACTTAAGTCCATGATAGCAACGGATTCCGATACGGTTATCAGCTTCTTTACCCAGCTTTCAAGGGAAGTGTACGGAAAACTTGACAAAATCAGTTCAAGCTCCGATTACACCACCAAGGGTTCCTTCTTTGAAGACAAGAAGTACAAGACCGACATTACCAATTATGAAGCTAAGATCAAAGAACTTGAGAAAAAACTTGCCGCTTACGAGGACAAGTACTACGCCAAGTTCTCCAAGATGGAAGTTGCAATGTCAAAGCTTCAGAATTCCACCAATTCCCTGGTATCCATGCTGGGAGGCGGCAACTGACAATTAAAGTTTTAAGGAGAAGACTTTATGGCTTTACCCAATGCCTACGCACAGTACAATAACAGCAAGATTTTGACGGCATCCCCGGCTGAACTTACCCTTCTTTTGTATGAAGGTGCCATTAAGTTTTGCAATATCGCTATTCTCAAGATAGAGCAAAATGACGTGGAAGGTGCCCACAATAATATTGTGCGGGTTGAAAAAATAATCGACTACTTCCGCGAAACCTTAGACATGAAGTACGAGGTCGCCAAGGATTTCGAAAGAGTATATGTATATCTCTCAAGGAGGCTTCTCGAAGCCAATACCAAGAAGGACAAAGAAATCGTTGAAGAAGTGGCCACACACTTACGCTCCATGCGCGATACATGGAAAGAAGTCATGAAACAGGCAAAGGTATCTTAAATGTCAAACACCTATGTAACGGCACTCATCGAGAGCCTTGAAAAGAAAAACAGGGTTCTCGATGAGATACTTAAGAAAAATGAAGAGCAGGCTGAACTTTTAAAGGAAGAGGAGTTTTCTTTTGACAAGTTCGATAAGAGTACTGAAGAGAAAGGCGTTCTTATCTACAGGCTTGAGAAGCTGGACGAAGGATTCGAAGCCTTTTATAAGAAGGTAAAAGAAGAACTGGATTCGGACAGAGAAAAATATAAGTC
>CAMNCH010000167.1 GCA_946534145.1 uncultured Lachnospiraceae bacterium | reverse complement strand
ATGGAGCCTTTCTATAAAGAAATCTATTTTAATCCGTCTCAGGGCTACGCCCCCGGTTCTTTGGCCAAAAGAAGCTTGAACGATGCCAGACGAACCATTGCGGAGACCCTTCATTCTTTTGACAGAGAGATAATCTTTACATCCGGAGGTTCGGAATCGGACAATCTGGCTATTATAGGAGCGCTGGATGCCTGTCGGGACAGGGGAAGTCATATTATTACCACGGATATTGAGCATAAAGCGGTTCTTAACACGGTTAAGTATCTTGAAAAAAACGGCGCACGTGTCACTTATGTCCATGCGGGGGCCGACGGCAGAGTTAATCCCGCGGATATTGAGGCGGCGATTAGTAATGATACGGTTTTGATTTCGGTCATGACTGCCAACAATGAAACGGGTACCATTCAGCCTATAGAAGAAATCGGGCGCATTGCCAAGGCTCACGGAGTGCTGTTTCATACCGATGCGGTGCAGGCTTACGGAAAGCTTCCTATTGACCCTGTTACCATGAATATAGATTTAATGAGTGTTTCGGCACATAAGTTTAACGGGCCGAGGGGCGCCGGTTTTTTATATGTGAAGAGGGGTACTCCGTTGGCGGGGCTCATTCACGGAGGCGACCAGGAGTACGGACTTCGGGCCGGTACAGAGAATCTTCCGGCAATTGCGGGCATGGCCACAGCTGCGAGGATTGCTTGCGAAAAGATGGAAGAGCGGGGAGAATACGAGCGTAAGCTTACCGGGCACCTTTATGAACGTGTTATGAGTGAAATTGAAGGCGTCAGTCTGAACGGTGATTTTGAGAAGAGATTGCCTGGGACCCTTAATTTTTCTTTTGACAATATTGAAGGAGAGTCCTTGCTTATCGCCCTTGATATGAAAGGAATCTGTGTTTCCACCGGTTCTGCCTGCGTGCTCAGTACCGATGCACCGTCACACGTTATTACGGCCGTTACCGGAAGCGAGGAACGGGCAAGGCAGTCTGTAAGGATTTCTTTGTCCCATGAGAATACCATGGAAGAAGTTGATTACATTGCCGACATGTTGCGCGAAAGCGTGGAATATCTGCGAGGATTGAGAAAAAATGGATAAAAATAAAGTAGTGGTGGGGCTTTCCGGAGGAGTGGATTCCGCGGTAACGGCACTTCTTTTGCAGCGGGAGGGCTACGAAGTCATCGGTGTCACCATGAGACAGTTCAAAGAGGAAACATTTTCCGCTGATGCGGCTTCGGTGGCTGAAACGCTGGGAATTAAGCATGTTATAGAGAATTTGTCAGACGAGTTTGAGCGGGAAATTATGCGTTATTTTGCCTCGGAATACGAGAAGGGAAGGACGCCAAACCCCTGTACTTTGTGCAATCCCCGCATTAAGTGGGAGATGCTTACCCGCGCGTCGGACAGGGAGGATGCTTTTTACGTGGCTACGGGCCATTATGCCAATATTGATATGATTAACGGCCGTTACTCGATTAAAAATGCAGTGACGGCGACCAAGGATCAGACTTATGCCTTGTGTAATCTGACTCAGGAGCAATTGTCGAGAACTTTGATGCCTCTTGGCAGGTATGAGAAGTCGGAGGTTCGTGCAATTGCGGAGGAAGCGGGAATTCCGGTGGCGGGTAAGGTGGACAGCCAGGACATATGCTTTATACCCGACGGTGACTATGCGGGATTTCTGGAGCGCTTTACGGGCAAGAAGTTTGAACCCGGGGATTTTGTGGACAAAGACGGAAGAGCGCTCGGACGTCATAACGGTATCGTGCATTACACAATCGGACAGCGAAAGGGGCTCAATCTGCCCATGGGCAAGCCTGTATTTGTTACGGGGATTGATGTGCCGAATAATCGCGTGGTTATCGGAGACAATGAGGATTTGTTCACTACGGTTTTCTTTGTCCGTGATGTGAATTTCATGGCGGGAACGGAAGAAGACCTGCCAAAGACGCTTATGTGCAAGATCCGATATGCCCATAAAGGAGAGGTGTGTACTTTAAGGCAGGAGTCGGATGGTCTTTATCGTGCGGAGTTTGCGGCACCTGTTCGGGCCATTACACCGGGACAGACTGCGGTTTTCTACGACGGAGACTATGTTTTTGCCGGCAGCGTCATTGCCTGATTTAGTAAATTTTAGTAAATTTACTTTGTTTTTTGGGAAGCAAAGAGCAATACATGATTAGTAATCAAAACCTCCTGTTTTGTACAATCTAGTAAAAGGATTTACAAGAGGAGGTTTCTTTATATGCTGGATACTTTAAAACAGGCTGTTAACCCGTATCTTCCTTCATGGGAATACGTTCCGGACGGAGAGCCTTATGTGTTTGGGGACAGGGTTTATGTTTACGGTTCACATGATTTCTTTAACGGCGATGTGTACTGCATGGGGGATTATGTGTGCTGGTCGGCGCCGGTTGACAATCTCGGTGACTGGAGATATGAGGGCGCAATCTATCGTAAAGATCAGGAACCCGGCAATGACGATTTGCAGGGCAATCTTTATGCTCCCGATGTGGCTGTGGGTCCCGACGGAAGATATTATTTGTACTACACCATCAGCGATGACTGTACGGTTTCCGTTGCGGTTTGCGACACACCTGCGGGCAAATATGAGTTTTACGACCATGTGCACTATAAGGACGGTACACTCCTTGGCAAGAGCGGCAAGGAAGACCCTCAGTTTGATCCGGGTGTTCTTCGGGAGGGCGACAAGGTTTATCTGTACACCGGCTTCTGTGGATACGGCGACAAGTCCCGTCGCGGTCCCATGTGTACGGTTTTGGGCCCCGACATGGTTACCATAGAAGAGGATCCCGTATTTATCGCCAAGAGCTCCGCTTATTCATCCGAGAGCGATTCTTACTACGGACACGAGTTCTTTGAGGCTCCTTCCATTCGCAAGAAGGGCGATTATTACTACTTTATTTATTCATCAATTAAGTTCCACGAGCTTTGCTACATGATGAGCAAGGATCCTCGCGAGGGCTTTGAATATAAGGGCGTTTTGGTAAGCGGCGGCGACCTTCACATTGATACTTATAAGCCCGCCGAGAAATGCGCTTATTATACGGCCAATAACCACGGTAGCATGGTGCAGATTAAAGACGACTGGTTTATTTTCTATCACAGACACACCAACGGCACCAATTACAGCCGTCAGGGCTGCTTTGAAAAGCTTACGCCCAATGCGGACGGTACCTTTAAACAGGCCGAGATGACTTCCTGCTGCGGACTCAAGCCTCTGGTAGGTAAGGGCGAATATCCCACATACATCGCATGTAACCTGTTCAACGATATCGACATGACCTACGTTGCATGGTCAGGCTGGATGGACGACCGCTTCCCCAAGATTACTCAGGAAGGCCGCGACGGCGATGAAAATTACGGCTACATCGCCAACATGCGTGATTCAGCCACCGCAGGCTTTAAGTACTTTGACTGCAAGGGCATTAAGAAGATTTCCGTCAAGACCAAAGGCTACGCAAACGGCGAAATTCAGGTTAAGACCGCCTGGGACGGTCCGGTACTCGGTTCTATTCCCATCGGCTACGCCAATGTCTGGCACTACACCTCCGCCGACATCACCGTTCCCGACGGAGTCAATGCCTTATACTTCACCTTCAAAGGTCAGGGCCATTTGCAGTTTGCTTCTTTTGTCCTTGAATAATAAGTTAATCTATAGTATATTACCAAGGTATCGGATGTACGCATCCGGTACCTTTTTACTTATTTCACCCTGAAATAAGGCATCGGACTATCCTGAATACTATTCTGCAAAAGGTGAAAGAGTTCGCTCGAAAGCTGAAGAAAATATTGCAAATCTGCTTATCCTTAACAAAGTCCCTTATCATT
>CAMNCH010000166.1 GCA_946534145.1 uncultured Lachnospiraceae bacterium | reverse complement strand
GAAATCGTAGGTATAGCGGGACTTATGGGCGCAGGCCGTACCGAACTTGCCATGAGTATTTTCGGTAAGAGTTACGGTGACAATATTTCCGGTCAGATATTCATAGATGGTCAGGAGGTTCATTTAAACAACGTAAAAGAAGCCATTGATCATAAGCTTGCATATGTAACCGAAGACCGTAAAGGCAACGGACTCATTCTTTCGAACTCCATTAAGATTAATACCACACTTGCCAACCTTGAAGGTGTAAGTAAGCACAAGGTTATTGACAAGGACGAAGAATACGCGGCAGCAGTCGATTACAAGAAAAAACTTCAGATTAAGTGTCCCACCGTTGAACAGAACGTAGGTAACTTATCCGGCGGTAACATGCAGAAGGTTTTACTTGCAAAGTGGATGTTCGCCGAACCCGAGGTACTTATCCTCGACGAACCCACCAGAGGTATCGATGTAGGTGCCAAGTATGAAATTTATTGCATTATGAACCAGCTGGTTGCAGAAGGCAAATCAGTAATAATGATTTCTTCGGAAATGCCCGAGATTCTGGGAATGTGCGATAGAATTTATATTATGAACGAAGGCAAAATGGTTGGTGAATTAAATGCTTCGGAAGCATCTCAGGAAGCAATTATGTCACACATCATCAAAGCCGGTTAGGAGCGACGAAAATGACAAACTCAAAAATTCTGGATTTTGTAAAAAAATATACAATGATAATCGTGCTTGTTCTGGTTTTGACAATGTTTGCGATTATGACCAACGGATCAATATTACTTCCGGCCAACATTTCCAACATTATTTCTCAGAACGCGTACGTATTTATTCTTGCAACCGGTATGCTTCTTTGCATCTTAACCGGTGGTAACATCGACCTTTCCATCGGTTCGGTCGTATGTTTCGTAGGTGCCGTAGGCGCCAAGTTAATGGTTGACAAGGGCGTTAACATGTACCTTACAATCCTCATTATGTTACTCGTAGGTACCGCAATCGGTGCATTCCAGGCATTCTGGATTGCTTATGTAAGAATACCTCCTTTCATCGTAACACTTGCAGGTATGCTTGCATTCAGAGGATTAAGTAACGTAGTACTCGACGGTCTTACCGTTTCCATTACCGGTCAGGTTCAGTTCGTTAACCTCTTCGGCGGCGGAGCTAACTGTTACATCCCCGACTTCTTTGGCTTCGGTTCCATCAACGGCCTTTGCCTTATTGTTGGTATCGTTGCAGCTTTACTCTTTGTATTCTTACAGGTAAAGAGCAGAATCACCAAGAAGTCCAAGAACTACGAAGTAGAATCCCCGGTTGCTTTCTGGATTAAGACAATATTCATCGCAGCGGTTGTAGTTGCTTTTGCATTCAGACTTGCTCAGCACAAAGGTATTCCTACCGTTTTGATTTGGGTAGTGCTTGTAATCGTTGTTTACGGTTATATCACCTCCAACACCACCATCGGTCGTGCATTCTACGCTGTAGGCGGTAACGAAAAGGCTACCAAGCTTTCCGGTATCAACACCAACAAGGTTTACTTCCTTGCATACACCAACATGGGCTTCCTGTCCGCACTTGCAGCAATGGTAACAATTGCACGTCTTACCTCCGCTCAGCCCACATACGGACAGAACTACGAAATGGATGCCATCGGCTCTTGCTTCATTGGCGGCGCTTCCGCATACGGCGGAATCGGAACCGTTCCCGGAGTTATCGTAGGTGCGGCTCTTATGGGTGTCATCAACATGGGTATGTCCCTTATGGGTGTTGACGCCAACATGCAGAAGGTTGTAAAGGGCGGCGTATTACTTGCGGCAGTTATCTTCGACGTAGTATCCAAGCGCGGTAAGCTCTTTGCCAAGAACTAATTTAACGGATATAAATACACATTCTTAATCGAAAGATGTGAATTTTTTCTCATAATCCTCTAGAGGGAGTCAGGCTTCGCCGGACTCCCTTTTGCCTATAAGGAGGTCGAAGCATTCCGCACACATTTTGGTATTTCACAAAATGTGTGTTGTATAAGGAATCATGAACCTGTAGTGTAGGTTCATGATGGAATTGAATTAGCATTAAAAATCAATTCCATGCGGAGCATTCCGCACACATTTTGGTATTTCACAAAATGTGTGTTGTGGTGGCGGAGATGGGGCCAATGTGAAGGGTTTTGTCCGCACCGAAGTCTTCGATGTGGTACAATGAAAATATCGGAGGTATTGATATGGGATTATTTGACATTTTTAAGAAAAATAAAGTTGCCGACACGAAGGCACAGGAGACGACATCGGCGGAAGAAGTTGTTACCGTCGGCTGGGATGCCATTGAAAAAGAATTCTTAAGGGTGTACCCGGGACAGGAGAATCCCAAACATTACGGTACAATCATTAAATGGATAATGGGCGGCAAGGATCCTCTTGACGGAATAAGCGTTTATGACGGCGGTGATTACTGGCACTTTGTTTCTTTCGGACAGACGGAGATTTATGACAAAGAATCTGAAAATAAAGAAATAAGCGGATACGGCTACGAGCTTACCTTCAAGCTAAAGAAAGAAGGCCTGGAGGACGAAGAAGCAGAAATAAGGAACGTCTGCGGCATACTTCAGATGGTAGCAAGGCTTACTTTCACCAAGGGAGAGATTTTCGCACCGGACGAGTTTTTGTATACGGGGCAGACTCAGGGAATCGATGCATATCAGAAGTCTGATCTTACGGGCTTTATTTGCATTAAAGACCCGACGGTTGAAACCATTGATACACCCAACGGAAGAGTGGAATTCCTTGAACTTGTGGGCATGACCGATGCGGAGCTTAAGACTTTGTCGGACAGAGCGTCGGTAGCAGAGATATATAAGAAGATTGGTTCGGATGTGACGGATTACAGGAGAGCATCCGTGGTTTAACTAAGAGGGAACATTATGGCCAAATGCGATGTATGTTTCAGACAATGCGAGATACCTGAAGGCGGCAGGGGCTTTTGCGGCGCAAGAACCTGTGCTGACGGAAGGGTAGCCGCCGGCAATTATGCAAGGATTACTTCGGCAGCTTTAGACCCTATTGAAAAGAAACCGCTCAAAATGTTTGAACCCGGTAAAAAGATTCTTTCCATAGGCTCTTACGGCTGTAATTTAAGGTGCCCTTTCTGCCAGAATAACGATATATCCTGGGGCGAGGCTGTGGCTTACATTGCCCGTGAAGCCGAATACCGGGCACCTGAGGAAATAGTGGAAAAAGCAATCGAGCTTAAGCCCGGGGGCAATATCGGTATAGCCTTTACCTACAACGAGCCTCTGGTGGGCTATGAATTCGTGCGGGATACCGCGAAGCTTGCCAAAGAAAGCGGCCTCAAAACCGTCCTTGTTTCCAACGGCACCGCAAGCAGACGGGTATACGCCGAAATCGCACCCTACATCGATGCCATGAATATTGATTTGAAAGCCTTTACCGACGGCTTTTACAGGAACCTTATCGGCGGAGACTTCCGAATGACCAAAGAATTCATTGAAAGCGCAGTCGCCGGCTGCCACGTGGAACTCACCACTCTCATAATACCCGGGGAGAACGACAGCGAGGAAGAGATGCGGGCTCTCAGCGGCTGGGTGGCTTCCCTTGAAGAAAAGTCAGGCAGGAAGATTCCCCTTCATGTCACAAGATTCTTTCCTCAGTTTAAGATGATTGACCGGGGTCCCACCCCTGTTGAGACTGTATACAGGCTTGCGGAAGTGGCCCGGGAGAACTTAGAGTATGTATTCACGGGAAATGTTTAGGGAGGTATGAATATGGCTATAGTCGGAGCATTTATGGTACCCCATCCGCCTCTTATTATCCCCAATGTGGGTCGCGGCGGAGAAAAACAGGTTGAGACTACCATCAGGTCATACGAGCACGTTGCGGATATGATAGCTGAGCTTAAACC
>CAMNCH010000165.1 GCA_946534145.1 uncultured Lachnospiraceae bacterium | reverse complement strand
AAAGCTGAAGAAAATATTGCAAATCTGCTTATCCTTAACAAAGTCCCTTATCATTATGAGTGCCCCATTGTTATCGGCGGGGAAGAGAAGCGCCCTGACTTCTATTGCTTAAACGTCAGGACAAAGAAAGAATATCTCTGGGAGCATTTCGGAATGATGGACAATACGGAATATGCGAGAAACAACGTTGAAAAGATAAATAAAATGGCCGCAAACGGTTATGTTCACGGCCAAAACTGTATATTTACTTTTGAAACATCGATTCTTCCGCTTAACACAAGAATCATTCAGCTTATGATAGATAAATTCCTTCTGTAACCAAGCGCAGCCGACATTATAACTTCACATAGGTAGGAATTCTGTCCTTGAATACGCTGTAGTATTTGAAACCGCAATCAAGAAGAATCTGCTCAGCCACATCAAAAGCACCCGCAATGTGCTCGGGCTTGTGGGCATCGGAGCCCACGGTAATAATCTCGCCGCCTTTTTCCTTGTAGGCGCGTACGATGTCGATGCAGGGGTTTGGCTGGGACATGCCGCGCTTGTAAATCGCTGAGGTATTAATTTCGATTCCCTTTTCATTCTCAAGAAGAATATTGATGACTTCGTCTGTGAAGTTTTTGTAATCCATGGAGTTATAAGCTGCCTCACCGCCGGGAACGGTACGGTTAACGTAGTCCATGTGACCGAGAACGTCGTAGTTCGTAAACTGCTTAAGGTTTCTGAGCATGGCTTCGTAGTATTCGGTAATAGCTTCTTTTACAGGTCTTCCCTCAAAAAAACGGGGCTCGTAAGTATCCACACCGTTAACAAGGTGGATGGAACCGATTATAAAGTCAAATTCATGGGAGCGGGTGAGTACCGCATTTTTTCTGAAAGAGCATTCCTGCATGCCGACTTCGATACCAAAGCCGATGGTAATCTTGTCCTTGTACTGCTCGCGGAGGCTTAAAAGCTCATATAAATATGAATCTACGTTTAAGTCCCAGGTGCCTTCCGGAAACATTTCGCTTACGGGATAATCGAAATCATTGTGTTCGGTTATATTAATATGGGTAAGTCCTTTGGAAATGGCGCTTTCCACCATATCCTTAAGGGGCGCTTTTGAATCGGCGCTGAAAGAAGAGTGCATGTGCTGATCAGCAAGTATGGGCATATGTGTGTCCTCCAATCTATATAATATTGGTGCCAAAGAAAGGGCACTGAAATAATTTACAAAAAGGATTATAACATTTTAATCTTTTTGTATAAACCATATATTTTATTAATTTAATTAAGAGAAGTATTGAATTTTGTGCTCAAATACTATAAAATAATGGCGCTGACAAAATTTTGACAATAAAGTTTGAATACGGAAGTGTCAAAATAAAATAAATTTATATTCCAGGAGGAAATTAAAATGGCAGTAAAAGTAGCAATTAATGGTTTTGGCCGTATCGGTCGTCTTGCATTCAGACAGATGTTCGGCGCAGAAGGTTTTGAAATCGTTGCAATCAACGATCTTACCAGCCCTGAGATGCTTGCACATTTGTTAAAGTATGACTCTACACAGGGTCGTTACGAACTTTGCGACAAGGTTTCTTTCGGTGAAGATTCCATCACTGTTGACGGAAAGAAAATCACAATTTACAAGGAAGCAGATGCTCACAACCTTCCTTGGGGCAAGCTTGGCGTAGACGTAGTACTTGAGTGCACCGGTTTCTATACAAGCAAGGATAAGGCACAGGCTCACATCGATGCAGGTGCTAAGCACGTTATTATTTCTGCTCCCGCAGGTAATGACCTTCCTACCATCGTTTACAACGTTAACCACCAGAACCTTACCAAGGATGACAAGATTATCTCTGCAGCATCCTGCACCACAAACTGTCTTGCACCTATGGCTAAGGCTCTTAACGATCTTGCAACCATCAAGTCCGGTATTATGTGCACCATCCACGCTTACACAGGCGACCAGATGACACTTGACGGACCTCAGAGAAAGGGCGACAAGAGACGTTCTCGTGCAGCAGCTTGCAACATCGTTCCCAACTCAACAGGTGCAGCTAAGGCAATCGGCCTTGTTATTCCTGAGTTGAACGGTAAGCTCATCGGCGCAGCACAGAGAGTACCTACCCCTACAGGTTCTACCACCATCCTTACCGCTGTTGTAGAAGGCAACGTTACAAAGGATCAGATCAATGCAGCTATGAAGGCAGCTTCCAACGAGTCCTTCGGTTACAACGAGGATGAAATCGTTTCTTCCGATATCATCGGTATGAGATTCGGTTCTCTCTTCGATGCTACTCAGACCATGGTTCTTCCTCTTGACAACGGAACCACTCAGGTTCAGGTTGTTTCATGGTATGACAACGAGAACTCTTACACCAGCCAGATGGTTCGTACCATCAAGCACTTCGGAAGCCTTCTTAAGTAATTTGGTTTCTTAAAGGTTAAGAAATTTGTGGGCCCGGTCCGGCTAGGGCCGGGTCCATTTTTATGTAACAAAATAAATCCAATTGGAGGACATTCATCATGGCATTAAACAAGAAAACTGTTGATGATTTTAGTGCTAAGGGTAAGCGCGTATTAGTACGTTGCGACTTCAATGTACCCTTAAAGAACGGTGAGATTACCGACGATACTCGTATCGTTGCAGCTCTTCCCACCATCAAGAAGCTCATTGCCGACGGCGGCAAGGTTATCCTTTGCTCCCATCTTGGCAAGGTTAAAGAAGGACCCAACGAGAAAGAATCCCTTGCTCCCGTAGCTAAGGCTCTTTCCGCTAAGCTTGGCAAAGAAGTAGTATTCGTTTCCGATTACAACGTAACCGGCGAAGCTGCTACCAAGGCTGTAGAAGCTATGAAGGAAGGCGATGTAGTTCTCCTTCAGAATACCCGTTTCCGTATGGAAGAGGAGACCAAGCCCGCTAAGGCAGGCGAGAAGTTCGCTGAAGAACTTGCAGCTCTTTGCGATGACTATGTATGCGATGCATTCGGTTCTTCTCACAGAGCACACGCATCTGTATCCGTTGTTACCAAGTACGTTCGTGCTAAAGGCGGCAACTGTGCAGTTGGTTACCTTATGCAGAAAGAAATCAACTTCCTCGGCAATGCAGTTGAGAACCCTGTACGTCCTTTCGTAGCAATTCTCGGCGGCGCTAAGGTAGCTGATAAGCTTAACGTTATTGACAACCTCCTTGAGAAGGCTGATACCCTCATCATCGGTGGCGGTATGGCATTTACCTTCTTAAAGGCTCAGGGCTACGAAATCGGTAAGTCTCTTGTAGACATGGAGAAGATTGATTACTGTAAGGAAATGATGGCTAAGGCAGAAAAGCTTGGTAAGAAGCTTCTTCTTCCCGTTGATACCACCGTTGCTGCAGGTTTCCCCGATCCCATCGACGGACCTATCGAAGTATCCGTTGTAGCTTCCAACGCTATTCCTGCTGACATGGAAGGCCTTGATATCGGACCCAAGACCGCAGAGCTTTATGCAGAAGCAGTTAAGTCTGCTAAGACCGTTGTTTGGAACGGACCTATGGGCGTATTCGAGAACCCCACTCTTGCAAAGGGTACCTTATCTGTAGCAAAGGCACTTGCTGAAGCATCAGCTACCACCATCATCGGCGGCGGCGACTCTGCAGCAGCTGTTAACCAGATGGGCCTTGGCGACAAGATGAGCCACATCTCCACAGGCGGCGGCGCTTCACTCGAGTTTCTTGAAGGCAAAGAATTGCCCGGAGTATATGCTGCAGACGATAAATAGTCCGGGGGACTATTTATGGGAGCGTCTATGAGCGCTGAGCGCGATTGCGACCCGCGGCACATAGACTATGATGAATAGAGTAAAGGAGAACATATATGTCCAGAAGACGTATTATTGCCGGCAACTGGAAGATGAACAAGACTCCCAGCGAGGCAGTTGCACTTTGTGCAG
>CAMNCH010000164.1 GCA_946534145.1 uncultured Lachnospiraceae bacterium | reverse complement strand
ATTTTCGTAAGCGCAATGGTGATAAGAGGAGTGATTATGATGTAGTACATGATGTTAAGAATGTTCGCATTGGTAATTCCGTTTTTTGTCACCACAAAAGCAGCAATAACGATTGCCGCAAATACCGCATTAATGCAGGTCATAAAACCGCACATGGGGAACCTCAGCATCAGGGTATACTCTGTGGCCCACTTGCCGAAGCCGTCGATGCATTCTTTAAAACGCTTAAAAGAATGAACCGTCTGGCCGAAAGTCTTAACCACAGGTACGCCTCTTACGTATTCCGTGGCTTCACTGCTCATGGTTTCAAGGGCATCCTGGTACTCCTTCATTTTGTCCTGCATGCCTTTTCCCATCATGGTCATCATTACGCAAAAACCGATGAATGCCGGAACCATGCAGATAAGACCGATTTTCCAGTTAAAAGCAAACACCAGCACCAAAAGTCCGATGGGGGTAACAGCCGCCACAGTTTTGTCGGGCAGATTGTGTGCTATGTAGGTTTCTGTTGCCGCAGTGGAATCATTGACGATACGTCTTATTTTTCCTGTGCCGTCCTCGTCGAAAACTCCCAACGGAAGAGTAATGATTCTGTGCATGAGTGAACTTCTCATGTTGGCCTGAACTCTGAATGCCGCGATATGAGTGCAGAAAAGAGCCGCAATGTATACAAGCAATGCTCCCACAATCAGCGCAACTGCCGACCATGCATAGACTTTAATACGGTCCGGATCTTCCCCATTAACCGCAGTCCTGATTACCTTCCATAGTTCATAGTAGGGAATAAGCGTCATAACGGCACTGACAGCCGCAAGGCACCTTCCCAGCGTGATAAGGTTTTTATACCTTCCCGCATACTTTCCGATCAGCTTCATGTGATCCGATTTTCCTGTCTTTCCCAATTTACTTCCTCCTTTTTCTTACCCTATACGGAAAGCCTTTATATAGGTTATCGATTTTATATGTTGGTTAGCTATCGCTAACCCAAAAGCGATAACTAACGCAATAAAAAAGAGCCTTTCGGCTCTTTTCTACTTAACTCCCATAATCTTCAGCCATCCCGGCATGAAGAATTCCTGGACTGTATTTAAATATTGCAAAACCTTTGCATCATCAAAATCATGAACAATAGGTTCAAAGCACGCTGTCAGATAGGCTGAAAGCAACATATGCAGTTCTCCCTCGCTTATGTCTTTCACAGGGTAACCCTTCTCCTTTAAAAAAGTTATGGCTCCCATGAACTTCTTTTGATTCTCTTCCACGTAATCATGAATGAAGTTCTCATATTTCGTCCCGTTTGAGCGGGTCATAAGGAGAACAAACTCATCCCTTCTCGGAAGGATGACATCCTTGACCATATCAATAAAGGTTTCACCGAATATTTCATCCTTGGACATTCCTCTGTCCACGAAATCATATTTCATGGATGTATGCCTGGCGGTCCAGCTTTTGATGCTGTTAATGAGCGGCTCCACCATGGCGGCGAACATAGCTTCTTTGTCCGCAAAATGTCTGTAAAGTCCTGCAGAAGTCATTCCCGCACGGGCGCCGATGCTTCTGATGGAGGCATCTTCGTAGCCCTTTTCCAGGAACTCCTCTTTAATGGCTTTTTTAACTATTTCATGACTTAAAGACTTATCTCTCGGCACTGTGATACCTCATGGTTGTGGTAAGTAATCATTGATAGCTATCACAGATTACAATATTTTATCTTCTCTGTCAAGACACATGTTGCCTGTTTTTTTTATGCCTGAAGTGAAACCATATGCGCATAGGTTCCGTTCAGCGCACAAAGCTCCGTGTGATTGCCCCTTTCTACAATTTGTCCGTCGGACACCACCAGAATTTTGTCCGCATCCTTAATGGTCTTTAATCTGTGGGCGATAACGAGCAAGGTCTTATTTTTGCAAAGTTCGGAAATAGCCTCCTGTATTGCTCTTTCGTTGTCCGCATCCACGCTGGCGGTTGCCTCGTCAAGGATTACTATGGGTGCATCCTTTAAGATACATCTGGCAATGGATATTCTCTGCTTTTCGCCACCGGAAAGGGATGCTCCTCCTTCTCCGATTACCGTATCGAACCCGTTCGGAAGTTGCATGATAAAGTCATAGCACCTTGCTTTTCTGGCCGCCTCTTCAACTTCTTCTTTTGTGGCATTAGGACGCCCTATTGCGATGTTGTTATAAACAGTATCCTGAAAGAGGTAAACCCTCTGAAATACCATACTTATTTTGTCCATCAGACTTCCCAGCGATACGTCCCTTATATCCTCGCCTCGTACCATGACGCGGCCGGAATCAACATCCCAGAATCTTGCAAGAAGTGATGCGATGGTGGACTTTCCTCCGCCGGAAGGACCCACAAGAGCCGCCATTTCTCCGCTGTTTACGGCAAAAGAAACATCCTTAAGAACATTCTTGTCGGTATACCCAAAGTTTACGCTGTCGAATTCAATCTCGGGTTTACCTGACTGTGCGGCATCTGCAAGGGCTTTCTTTCCTTCGTCCTTTAATTCTTTTGCCGCAAATACTTCTTCTATTCTGTCAAGGCTCGCTGCCGTAACCGTAAGTCTTGCCATCTGTCCGTAATAGCTCTTAATCGATACAAACAGGTCAAATAAGAACAACGCCATACCCACCATATACGCGGGAGTAATATCGCCTCTGCTGTAAAGAAGTCCGGAAACCGCCAGCACGACAGAGGTTCCTATGCCGAATACAAGGTACAGCGCTCTTGCCCAGGGACCGTAAGCCACTTCAAAGTCAATACTTTCCCTGCAGCTTTTTTCAAACTCATTTGTAAGTCTCTTTGATTTCTCACCAAGCATATTGTAGGACTTGATGATGCCTATACCTTCCGCAAAATCAAGAACCTCTTCCGTAAGAGACTCGCTGCCGTTTTGCTTAATCACCGAATGCCTGATTGACATTTTAAGCATCAGATTACCTACAATTATAAATACAATTGTAACAATCAAAGATATAATTCCAAGCCTTACATCCATAAAGAACATCATAACATTCATAAGAAACTGAGAGATAATAAACGTTACAAGTTCGGACAGGACTCCCATGCAGTTTTCCTCAATAAACACCATATCCGTGGAAAGAACCGCACTTATTTTACCGATATTTCCCTCCGTAAAATATCCCATGGGAAGCTTACGCAAATGGTCGCCGAGCCTCATTCTCATGTCTGCAAAAACTTTATAGCCCGTTGCTGACTGTAAAACGTTTGTCACATGTTCAAGTACCGCCTGAAGCAGCACACTTGCCACCATTGCCATGCCGATATACAGGCACATTTTTTTATCCATTTTATTCTGCATAAAAAGATTTATTACTAAGAAACTCAACATCAAAGGCGCTTTCATGAGAATACCCTTTAAAAAAGAGGTAATATACGACGCCCTTATTCTGCCCTTGTATTTTCCCGTTATGCCTATAAGTCTGTGAAGAATCTTTAACATAATATCAGGCCTCCTTTATCTTCCATGTACTTGCGCTTACAGACGCATCCCAGAACTTCTTGTACTCGGGACATGACAAAAGAAGATTATCATGAGTATCCGCAGCTATGCATTCTCCGGCCTTCATAACGCATATCTTGTCCGCATTCTTTACCGTGGACAGTCTGTGCGCTATTACCAGAACCGTCTTATCCTTAACGATTTCATCTATTGCTTTGTTAAGCTTCTCTTCGTTTTCCGGATCCATAAAGGCAGTTGCCTCATCAAGCACAATAACGGGCGCATTCTTAAGGATTGCTCTTGCGAGGGAAATTCTTTGTCTTTCACCCCCCGAGAGCTGTTTGCCGCCATCACCCGCAAGAGTTTCGATTCCCTTTGGAAGTCTTTCGAGGAATTCGTCGCACTGAGCTCTGTGTGCCGCTTCGAGCACCTCTTCTCTTGTGGCATCCGGTTTACCGATTAGTATGTTCTCGTACAAAGAAGTGTTAAACAAAAACTGTTCCTGAGA
>CAMNCH010000163.1 GCA_946534145.1 uncultured Lachnospiraceae bacterium | reverse complement strand
CAGAGTGGCTTCCCTTATCAAGGAAGTGGAGAAAGAACTGGGAATCGTTAAAAACGATGATTCCGCAAGCTCCGTGTCCATAGGCGTTTCAGCTTACCCCTTTGACGGCAAGAACTTTATAGAGTTATACAATAACGCGGACAAGGCACTTTATTATGTCAAAAACAACGGTAAGTCGGGATTTCATTTCTACGACGCCGGTGAGAATTATTCTTTTCTTAAAAGCGACGACCGTGAATTCATAGATTTGTCCGACTTGATGGGAGTTATGGAAGACGATCCCGATGAAGAAGGACCTTTCAGCGTAGAGTACAACGGTTTTAAGAACATATACAGATTTTTAAAGAGATACGTATCCAGAACTTCCGGAAGGGTGCAGCTTATTCTTTTTACCCTTAAGGACCTGACCAGACAGACTCTTACGGATAAAAGCGAAACCGTTAAGGCCATGCGTACCCTTGAAAAATGCGTACACGGCGCTCTTCGCAAAAATGACGTGGCCGCCAAATATGCGGACAATCAATACATTGTGGTACTGGTTGATGCGGACTCGAGCAACAGAGAAATTGCTCTTGGCAGAATTCTTGAAAACTGGAATGTCAACAATCAGAATCAGAACATTCTTTTGAAATACGATATGGAAGAAATGACAGGAGAAAGGGAAACGGGGAACTGATGACAGCAATTACGATTTTTATATTTGCATGGGGTATATATCTTATTTATATGACCGTTAAGATGAAGGCAAGCGGCGTGATTCCCAAACAGATGCTCAGCAACAAGATTAATCTTGACAGAGCGAGGGACATTCCGGGCTACATCAATCATATGTATAAGATGAATATGATTTTCGGAATTTTAATCTGTGTTTTAAGCGGAGTACTCATATACGAGAATTTCCGCCCCATCAACGAATGGGTGCACATCGCAGCCAATGCCGGCTACCTTGTGGGACTTGTAGTGTATGCGGTTATTACGATTAAGGCTCAGAATAAATATTTAATTTAGTTTTTAAAAAGAGAAGAGATAAAGGAGGATCAACATTATGACCAAACAGGAACTTTACAGTCATGTAGATCACACACAGTTAAAGGCATTTGCCACATGGGAGGATATCGTTAAGCTTTGCGACGAAGCGGTTAAATACAAGACCGCTTCCGTATGCGTACCCCCCTGTTATATTAAGAGAATTCACGACAAATACGGCAAGGATTTCAATATCTGTACCGTTATCGGATTTCCTCTCGGCTACAGCGTAACCGCAGCCAAGGTTGTGGAAGCCAAAGAAGCCATTAAAGACGGCGCCAATGAAATTGACATGGTTATTAACATCAACGATGCCAAAAACGGCGACTTTGACAAGATTGAAGAAGAAATCAAAGAAATTAAGAAGGCTTGCGGCGATAAGATTTTAAAGGTTATCATCGAAACCTGCTACCTTACCGACGAAGAAAAGATTAAGCTTTGCGGCTGCGTAACCCGTGCTAAGGCTGATTATATCAAGACATCCACCGGCTTTGGTACCGGCGGAGCTACCTTTGACGATGTTAAGCTCTTCAAAGAACATGTAGGCCCCGATGTCAAGATTAAGGCTGCAGGCGGCATCCGTACCAAAGAAGATATGGAAACCTTCTTAAGCCTCGGCGCAGACAGACTCGGTACTTCAAGCGCAATTTCTATTTTGGAGGCGTAATTTAAATGAGTTCCGTTGCAGACAGAATTTCCCTTCTTCGTGCCAAAATGGCCGAAGTGGGTGCCGACTGGTATTTTTGCACCAGCGACGATTTTCACGGCTCCGAATATGTGGCCGATTATTACAAGGTAAGAGAGTATTATACAGGTTTTACCGGGGAGAACGCCTTTCTTTTGCTTAATAAGGACGTTGCCAAAATGTGGACCGACGGAAGATTCTTTATCCAGGCGGAAAGAGAGCTTGAAGGTTCGGGCGTAGACCTTATGCGCATGGCGGAAAAAGGAGTTCCCACCATAGGCGAGTTCCTTCGTGCCAATTTCAAGGCAGGCGAGACCCTTAATTTTGACGGTCGTGCTTTGAAAACTGCACTCGGACAGGAATTATCCAAAATCGTTGAAAAAATCGGCGGACATATTTCCTGCGATACCGACATTGCGGGAGATTTATGGGAGAATCGTCCCGCCCTTCCTTCTTCCAAGATTTTTATCTTAAGCGAAGAAGTTACCGGAGAGGGTGTTTCCTCCAAACTTAAGCGTATCAGAGAGAAGATGGAAGAGTACGGTACAAAGGCGCATTTCCTTACTTCTCTTGACGATATTATGTGGATTACCAATCTTCGTGCAGACGATATCGAATGTAATCCCGTGGCGCTTTCTTATATGTACATCACTCTTAACGACGCTGTTTTGTTCTTACAGGACAGCGAAGCCACAGCAGAGGTTAAGGAGTATCTTGCTTCTTTTGGCATTTCCGTTAAGAAATACGAGGATGTATTTGAATTTATCGGTAATGTAACTCCCGACGGGGACGTATTACTTGATTTAAATAAGGCCAATTACCTCTCCTTCCTTACTTTCAGCAAGAAGGTTAACGTTGTTGACGCACCCAATCCTTCCACACTTATGAAGGCGGTCAAGAACGAAACCGAGATAAGACGTCTCAAGGAAGCCTACATCGAGGATTCCGTATGCGTATCCAAGTTCCAGTACTGGCTCAAGAAAAACATCGGCAAGATTGAGATTACCGAGCTTACGGCGGCAGATTACATCGACAACCTTCGTAAGAACGTTGAAGGCTTTATAGAGCTTTCTTTCCCCACCATAAGCGGATACGGTCCCAATGCGGCCATGATGCATTACAGTGCCACGCCCGAGAGCTACAGCGTTGTTAAGCCCGAAGGAATGCTCTTAATCGATTCCGGCGGACAGTATATGAAGGGCACCACCGACGTTACCCGTACTTTTGCCTGCGGACCTGTTACCGATGAGATGAAGCTTCATTACTCAAAGACCGCTTCGGGTATGCTTGCTTTGGCAGATGCCAAGTTCTTGTACGGCTGTACCGGCAAAAACGTGGATATTCTTGCAAGACTTCCTCTTTGGGAGCTTGGTATCGATTATAAGTGCGGTACCGGACATGGCGTAGGATATATTCTTAACGTTCATGAGGGACCTCACAACATCAGATGGAGATTTGCTCAGGGCGCTACGGAAGCCGTTTTGGAAGAGGGCATGATAGTAAGTGACGAGCCCGGCGTGTATGTGGGTGGCAGTCACGGCATCAGAATCGAGAACATTATTCTTTGCAAAAAGGATGTTGAAAACGAAGACGGTCAGTTCATGAGATTTGAGCATCTTACTTTTGCTCCTCTTGACAAAGACCTTCTTGACAAAAAATACCTCTCCGAGAAAGATGTGGAACGTATCAACGCTTACCACAAAGATGTATATGAGAAGACCGCATCTTATTTTGAGGGAGAAGAACTTGAGTGGCTCAAGGAAGCATGCGCTCCTATGTAAGGGTGTGTGAATATTTATTTATTTTTTATTGATTTTGTAATTGTCATTTATTATAATATTCACCGTGTGAACTTAGTAACAAAATAATTTTTATATAAGGAGAATCAATATGGCAAAAATCGATTTAACCCAGTACGGTATTACCGGTACTACAGAGATCGTGTACAACCCTTCTTACGAGCTTTTGTTCGAAGAAGAGACTAAGGCAGGTCTCTCAGGTTATGAAGTTGGTAAAGTTACCGAACTTGACACTGTAAACGTTATGACAGGTATCTATACCGGACGTTCACCCAAAGACAAATACATCGTTATGGATGCCAACTCCAAGGACACCGTTTGGTGGACCACAGAAGAGTACAAGAACGACAACCATCCCATGGACGAGAAGACCTGGGCAGTTGTTAAGGACCTTGCCAAGAAGGAACTTTCCGGCAAGAGACTTTTCGTAGTTGATGCATTCTGTGGTGCTAACGCTGACACCCGTATGGCTGTTCGTTTCATCATGGAGGTTGCTTGGCAGGCTCACTTCGTTAAGAACATGTTCATCCAGCCCACAGCTGAAGAAGAAGCTAACTTCAAGCCCGACTTCATCGTTTACACAGCATCCAAGGCTAAAGTTGAAAACTTCAAGGAACTCGGCCTTAACTCCGAAACTTGCGTAGCATTCAACATCACTTCCAAAGAACAGGTTATTCTTAACACCTGGTACGGCGGCGAAATGAAGAAGGGTATGTTCTC
>CAMNCH010000162.1 GCA_946534145.1 uncultured Lachnospiraceae bacterium | reverse complement strand
AGCTGTCCGCTTACGGAAAGGGTTTCGTTGAGGATACCGTTAATCTCGTCGTTGCAGGCCTGAGCCTCGTTGGTAAGCTCCCAACGGGTCTTGCCGGCTTTTCTGGTAGGTATGACGAAAAGAGGAATTACCGCTATACCGATAATTGCCATAATCCAGTTCTTGCTAAACATTGCTATAACCGCAAAGACAAGAGTGATGGAATTGGACAATATGCTCTTAAATGTATTGGTAATGACACTCTCCACACCACCGATATCGCTTGTCATACGGGTGATGATGTCGCCCTGATTGTTGGTGGTATAGAATCTTTGGGACATTTTCTGAAGATGAGAAAACATCTGATTGCGCATGTCAAAAGTAATCTGCTGGGCAATCCAGGTATTGATGTAGCTTTCAAGCACGCCTATCAGATTGGCTCCGAGATTGGTCAGAATCGATGCCACGATAAAGAATATCAGCATCTTAAGGTTTCTTTTGCCCAGACCTTCATCGATAATCTTACCCGTTAAAATTGAAGGCATCAGGTTTAAAACCGATGACAAAGAAATTGCAACCAGTACCAATAACAGCTGTTTCCAATACGGTATGAGGTATGAAAAGACGCGCTTAATAAGTGCTCCGGTTATTTTCGGTGCATTTTTCTTTTCCTCTTCGTCCATAAAGCCCCTCATGAAGGGGCCGCCCATACGTCCTCCGGGTGGCATGTGTAATCCTCCGATACATTTTATTTTGAGAAAAGGGTTTTGAAGATAACTCCAAAACCCTTTAAAGATGTTATTTCTGTTAATCGTTGAGATCGGATATTCTGTCAGAAATATCGCTTATTCTGTCCGAAATGTCAGTTATCGAATCGTGAACTACCTCAACTTTCGTGCGAACGTCCTCAAGTGCCGCTCTTACCTTGTCAGGCTTACCTCCGAACATGCGCTTGTCAAGAGATTCAAACATTCCTCTGAACTGATCGACATTCGCCTTGAAACCGCTTATGACGTTATCAAGTTCCTGCAATTCACCTGCTATGTCATCTGCCTCAGATTGATGCTCCGATGCATTAAAATCTTCGTCGGATGTAATATCCTCCAAATCGTCACATGCATCACTGAAATCATCGCTCAAATCATCAAGGGAGTCCTCAATATCATCGAGAAGGTCGTCTATCTCATCATGAAGGTCTTCAATCTCTTCCCAGGGATCGTCTTCGCCCTTCGATTTGCTCGAAAACTCAAAATTGAAGCCTTTGTTGCCAAAGGAGAATGATTTCCGGCTCCTGACTTTTTTCCTGATAGCCTCTGTGGAGTATTTGTCGCCGCCGTACTGAGTGATGGAAGGCCAGCCGTCCTTGAACACAATATTGTGTCTCTGGGGTCTGTAATCCTCGAACTCATCGGGCTCGTCCTTTAAGTCTGCGTAAGCCGAAGGCTCAAGTGCCGGAAGCACCGCCATAGGCGCCCTGTTGGCCACAAAAGAAAATGTGACGCTGACATCGCCCTCCACATTGGGGGTTCTGAAAGGAAGTTCGTAAAGCTCCCATCCTTTCTGGTGAAGAAGCGGACGAATGTAGCCTCTGTTAAGCTTGTAGACATTACAGTTCTCCCAATCGCTAAAGAAGGCAACCCTGAATTCACAGGTTTCATTGCCTGCTTCGTTCTCACCGCCGTTAAGCCAGAAAACAAAGCGATAGTCTGTATTGGGAGTAAGCATAAAGATTCTTGACTGAGCAACCATCGGTTTGACTTCCCAGCTGCCAAGCATCAATGACTCGGTAACCGCCCCGTCAATCGGGTTACTCATAAAAGAAATGTCCACATCGTTGCGAAGCCATTCATCGCCTTTAAACGTAATATATATCATAGATTTTTCCTCCGAAATTGTCTTTATTCCGGACGAATCATCCGATGCAGACATACGAATGGTGTCGTCGCCTGCAAAGCATGCTCGTCCATTCTTTACAAGACCTTTAGCCCTTTTAAGGTATGTGGTCCCGATAATGTCTCCGTTAGCATCTGTAACGATAATGTTTTTTGTCATGGGTGTCTCCCCCTTACAAGATGTTATGAAGTATTAAGTTGTTGACCCGCGTTTTTTGTTATGGGTGTCGCTCCCCGGTCGGTTTTTACCCATAAATAGGCTATCATGCAGACATTTTGTTGTCAACAAGTAGGCAGGGATTTTTTCCCGTAAATGTGTTATTATTTAGTAAAAGGAATGAAATAACTATTGTTTTTTTAAGGATGGTATCCTATGGAAATAATCAGGGTAAATGACACACATGACACCCGAGTTCAAATGTTTACTGAATTAAATGAAACTCAGCTTCTTCACTACTATGAGCCCCACGGCGGTTTGTTTGTGGCGGAGTCTCCCATGGTAATCGGGCGTGCTCTGGATAAGGGGTATGAGCCGGTTTCTTTCTTTTTCGAAGAGAAGTTTGTGGAGTCGGATGAGGGTAAAAAATTGATTGACTCGATTAGTCATTACGATGTACCCATATATACCGCTCCACGCGTAACAATGAACGAAATAACCGGCTACAACATTACCAGAGGAGCGCTGTGCGCTTTTATGAGGCGGGAGCATGAGCCGGCTTCTGGATTTCTGAAGCGTTTTAAAAAGCTGGTCTTTCTCGAGGATGTTATGAATCCCACCAACGTGGGGGCAATATTCCGCTCCGCTGCGGCTCTCGGTGCCGAGGCTGTTGTGTTAACGGACTCCTGCGCAGATCCTTTGTACCGCCGCGCCGCAAGAGTATCCATGGGAACGGTTTTCACTTTACCGTTTACTTATTTTGATAAGGGTTGTGACTATATGAAGCTTCTTAAGTCCTGCGGTTTTACAACCGTTTCACTGGCACTCCGGGATGATGCGCTGCCCCTTTATGATTCAAGGCTTAAGGGACATGATAAGCTTGCGGTTATCTTCGGGACTGAGAGCACCGGTATTAAGGAGTCGACTCTTTCTTTGTCCGATTATACGGCTATTATCCCTATGCAGAATGGTGTGGATTCTTTGAATGTGGCCGCGGCTTCGGCTGTTACGTTCTTTGAATTATTCGGAAAGCATTAAAATTTAGTCCGCAGAATTTACGGGTTCTGCGGATTCTTCTTGACATTTGCTACCATTCGGTAGTATTTTAATAATCAATCGGTAGCAATTCTTTTGAAAGGTGCAATTATGAAAAACAGAAAAGAAGCTATAGTACTTGCCACATTGGAGCTTGCGGCCGAGAACGGCCTCGGAACCGTTTCCATGCAGCAAATTGCGGACAAGGTCGGCATCACCAAAGCATCCTTATATAATCACTACTCTTCCAGAGATGAAATCGTAGAAGCCATGTATGAATTTCTCAGAAAGGCTTCCAAGGAAAAGGCCTCCGTAGGCATGCCCGACTATGACGGATTGAAGCCCGGCATGGATTTGAAAGATATTCTCAGTGCTTCCGTGGATTCTTACAGAAAGATTGTTAAGGACCCGCAGATGCTTCTTTTTTACAGAATAATCATGTCCGAGCGGTCCATTAACAAGGCTGCTGCCGAAATCATGGTAAGAGAAACCGAAACTATGATAGGTGCCACAAAGGCGTTGTTCTACGCCCTTCAGGTTAAGGGAATTGCTTGCTTTGACAATGTGGATGTTGCAGCGTTTTCTTTTGCCATGGGGGTTCATTCGATATTGGATTATGAGTTTGACCTTTCTTTTTCCGGTGGAACCGTGCCGGGCGAAATGATGAATGACTACATAGAGGAATTTTCAAGAATATACTGTAAGAAAGCGAGTGATTGATTGTGAACAAAAAACTTATTAATTGGCTGGGGCTTACGGGGCTTTTGGCCTTTATTTCTTATACCGTCGCGGTTGTTTTTTCGCCGAGCGCATTCCCCGGTTACAATTGGATGGAGCAGGCTGTCAGCGATCTTTCCGCAGAAACCGCACCATCAAGAATGCTCTGGGAGAGGCTTGCGGCGTTTCACGGAATCGGCAGTATGTTATGTATTACCTGTGTCAGCATTTTTGTGTCTGAGCACAAGCTTTCCACAAGGCTTTTTCGCGTCGGCATCTATCTTTTTGCAATTATGGAAGTCTTCTCTACCGTAGGGTTTAAAATGTTTCCCCTTGCTGACAGTGGCAAGGCGATTGAATCCTTTCAGGAGATAATGCACATCGTCATTACCGCTGCCGTAGTGCTTCTTTCCATAGTATCCCTGACTCTGCTCATTATCGCAGGCTGCAAGGACAGGCGTGTCCGCTCTGTAGCAGTCTTCGCCGCCATTGCCCTCGCCATGATGTTTGTGGGCGCCATCGGCCTCAAGGCCGCTCCCCCTCAGTATTTCGGCATCGTCGAGCGCTTCAGCGTCTTCTCCGCAGTAGGCTTCAACGC
>CAMNCH010000161.1 GCA_946534145.1 uncultured Lachnospiraceae bacterium | reverse complement strand
TCTTTGTAATAGTCCCATACAAGAGGCGACTTGATATTTAAGTCCATCTGCCCGAGGTAGCTGCGGTTCGCCTGAAGATAGTCGCAAAGCTTGTCCGAATACTTCTCAAATTCACCAAAATCAATATCTTCGGGAGCCTTGCCCTCTTCCACGGCCGCATTGATAATCTCGCTTACTCTAACCGCCGTCTCGTACTGAAGTCCGCACTCTCGCACCAGCTTAAGCGGGTCGACAGCGTTATAAATCACTTTCTGATAAAACGTATTCCAGTAAGGCACATCGGTTCCGTCCGGGAAACGCACCATAAGAATCGGCAGCCCCTCCTTTCGGAAGAACATGTTCTTAATGTACTTCTCATCCGGCTGTATGTAACCCTTGTCGGTCATCTTGCCACAGCCTTCCCAGAACCGGTTCCAGTTGATGAAGAAATCCTTATACTCCGACTTTTCACCATTCTTGATAATATCCTGAAATTGAGGCGAAAGAACGGATATATGGTTAAGAATAAAATCCATGGTAAGGTCGATGTTTATCTCATGAAGCCTCTCAATATCGTGCTTTGAAGCAAGCGTCTCGCTTATCTCGTAATTGATAAGAGAAAACCCTCTGTCAAGGTCGGTATTGAACACACTCGGGAGAAGGTAAATCGAGCGGAATACATCCTTAAATTTCTCATCGTTCAGCAAATCCACGATGTCCGATAATCTGCCGCCGATACTGTCGGGATATGCATTAAGCATCGCACCGATACTCATTTTCTTAGTCTTCATGCAACCTCCTAAAACTTCGCAGGGTCGATAAACTCACCGCTCTTGGCCATAATAATCTTCGCCTTTTTACCCACACGGTCCAGTTCTTCCTGCTCAATTTCAAGCACCATGGTGGTAAAAGCAGAATCGGTCTTACCGTCTCTGGCCCTTAATCTCCTGTGTTCTTTCGTCTCTTCCGGAGTTGAGTTAAGAAGAATCGGTATATCTATATTACGGAGGTTCTCATTACCCCCGTGAGTCCACTCAATAATTAAAACATTAGTGTCGGCAAAAGAAACCTTATCGTACCAGCGCTCATCTTCGCTTCGGCCCATACGCTTTAGAAAAATATCCTTATCGCCTCGTTTGAAGGCTTCGATAATAGCATTAATCTCATCATAATCCTGCTCGGCGGAAGTTCCGAGATAACCGCGAAGCGCACGTCTTCCCGCTGCCTGATAACTGAACAGCCATTCACGTGAAGAAGCTTCCCCGGGGTCAGCATCGGTCTCGGCTGCCCAAAGCTTAGAAATTTCTTCTTTGACAAAGTCGTTATAACAGCCTGAGCTTACGACTCCTTTTAAGCCGGCACTTCGAAATACCGACAATCTCTCTGCATCATTGTAAAGGGGAATGCGCCTCGGATAGTTATCGCCTGAAAGCACATATACTCCTATGCCTGCTACCTTGAGGTAATGCGCAAGAAGGGATGCTGTCTCGCTCTTTCCTACGCCGGAGCCTCCGAAAACGGATACAACTACTTTATCCGAATCTGCATCGGCAATGAGCTTAATCAATTTGGGGAATATCTTGGAAGCTTTCTTAATGTGGTCTTCGCCTATTGCAATCTTGTCGCCGGGCATATCGCCTTTGGGCATATCTGCGGTTACTGCAGGTGCCGACCAATTATTGATATCTGAGAGTATAACGTTTATTTTATCTTTTAACATTAGATTTCTCCTATGTACTTTCTGATATAGGCCGCAAGTTCTCTGCCCATGCGGGCGTGAGTCTTAAGTGAAGGATGTCCTGCCGCGCCATAGCCTTCCGTCATGACATTAATGGATACGTACTGGAAGGTGAAAAGACGTACATCACCGGTCTCTTCCGCCAGTTCTGAAACAGCTTCTCTGATGATGTAGTAAAGATACTGATCCATGGGGCCGAGGGTACAGCAAATATATGTGTCAGGGCCGTTACAAGCGCGCACATGCTTGATGAATTCCTTGTAGCGGGCTTTAAACCACTGCTCCATACCCTCAATTTCACCAAACTCTCTGTAGAATCTTATGGGGTTGGCATCGTTGGTTCCAAGATTGATGACTACAATGTCATTTTTGTGTTCTTTGAAGTCCCACAAAGCCGGTTCCTTGTTAAACTTCTTATCGCAGAGTTCATCTCGAAGCCCGTAAATATCTTCCATTGCATGCATTGGAAACATCGGATGCTCAGGCTTAGCCGCGCTGATACCTGACTCGCTGATTATTGAAAACTCGTATCCAAGTTCTCTTGCCGCTCTCGCGCCGTAAGTCTCCCAGCCGTTTTCCTCGACCGTCTTAAATTCAAAAGCGTTATCAGGCGCTTCGTTTCCGAATCCACAGGTAATCGAGTCGCCCACAATCTCGATGGTGGGGCTCTTCGCCGGCTTGTATTCAAGAACTTCACCGTCAGTTTCAATCTCAAGAATACCAAGCTTGCCACGGGAGTTTTCTGAAATCTTCACCACTCGAATCACTTTTTCGACTTCCGTGTCACTCTCCCAAAGTGTCAGCCATTCGCCGGTTTCGGGAAGTTCCTTACACTCATGACGATATGTAAGTTCATCATCAATTACCGCGCCGATACAAGGCCAATCCGGCGGAGGAGTGGGCATACCGGGCATTCCCGGAATCTGATCCGACCAGGCCCGAACTTTAACCTTCAGGTTCTTTCCCTTCACCTTAACTGAAAACCCCGAGCAACTCCAGTTGCAAAAAAGCACCTTTCTTTCTTCATCATAAAACACTCTGCCGTGAGTCTGAACCTTAGGCAATACATCTTTAATAAGCATCGTTAACCGCTCCTCCTACGCCTCAAATTTAAATCCGTACACGGGATTGCCTTCTGAGTTGAAAAGCGCCGCGTTACAGAAATTCTCTTCGCAATATGTTATTTCCACAGGCTTGTGGTTTTCATACCTAAGCAAAAGAACAAGTTTGTCACCGTCGGTCTCGGGAATATATGACTTATTGAGTCCGCCCTGGCTAATCTTAAGCACTTCGCCAAGTCCCTCGCGTACCTCAATTCCTCCTGCGGCATTGGCAAAAGAAATCACTATCGCTTCAGGTTCTTTGGATATACCTATAACTCTCGGGCAGTCGGCCACCAGCGAATCATCACCGTAAGTGTGCTTCATAACTACGCGGCCCAGTCTCTCGCCCACGATTTTCTTGTGGCGGGGATGAATGTTAAGTTCTTCCCCGGCATCCAGAATACAGATATCGTAAGCGTCTTCTGTATCGGCAACGGCCTTGGCCTGCTTATGCCTTATAAGCGGATATTTCTTGGCCGCTGTGGGGCCTACGCCCTTGAAGGGAGCAAGTTCCACCTGATAAAAGGGGAAATTGTAACCCCAGAGATTACGCCAGCTCTTAATCATGGTCTTCATGCTTTCGTCGTAGAACTCGGCCCAATCTCTTGCGTCGTCGTCCTCACCCTGATACCAGAGTGCACCACGGATAGTGTAAGGTGCCACCTTTGTAAGCATGTTTTCATATAATCCGGAAGGCCTCACGGTCGAGCGCGGTCCCGGCATAAAAGGCACGAAATCGGCCTGCATAAATACGGAAGGATCGAAATCTTTAAAGAAATCGGACATATCCTCGCCCATCATCATGCGTTCGAATACTTCCTGCATCTTAGGGTCCTGCGGCGCCGCTTTCTTGTCGCTTGCGGTAATATACCTGGCCCAGTTAATCTTCTCAAGTTCCGACTCGTGCCAGTCAAGTACGGGCTTTAATGCAGGATTGGCCTCCATATCCTCTCGCTTCGTCCATGCGGATGCAGGTGTTCCGCCCCAATTGCAGGCTACGATTCCCACAGGAACGCCAAGCTTCTTACGAAGAATCATAGCTGCGTAAGTAGCAACTGCAGAGAACTGTTTCCTATTTTCAACATCATTCCATTTTCTCCAGAATCCCCAGTTAGGACAGTTGTTTTCTGTCTCAAGAAATCCTTTGAATGCGGTCTGCGGATAGCAGAAATATCTTAATTCATCGTCATCCGGAAGTTCTGCCGTCTCTTTAAAGTCATAATCAAACTTCATAAGAAACTCCATATTGGACTGACCGCCCGCAAGCCATACCTCTCCGATAGCTACATCTTTAAATTCTATCGTCTCTTCGGTGACCCTCGATGAAATACTCATCGTTGTCTTGTCGCATGCATTCTTGGGACTTAAGGCAACTTCCCACGCGCCATCCACTGCGACTGCCGATACCGACTCGCCGCACAAAGTTACCGTAACGGTATCATCTGCCGCCGTCGTTCCGAATACTTTAATTTCCTTATCTCTCTGGAGCACCATATGCTCTCCGAATATCAATGCAGGTTGAAGTTTCATAATGCCAATGTCCTTTCTTTAACATTCTCATGCACCTATCATACAAAATCGTAAGGGGCAATACTCTTAAAAAAAACTCATTGACTTTAAATTTTCTATAATAGTTTTTTTT
>CAMNCH010000160.1 GCA_946534145.1 uncultured Lachnospiraceae bacterium | reverse complement strand
CCAACGCAGCCGTACTTGCAGAGTACATGGCAGCTCACAACACCGGCGTTCAGGTAATCGGATGCCCCAAGACCATCGACGGTGACTTAAAGAACGAAGATATCGAGGCTTCTTTCGGTTTCGATACAGCTACCAAGACATATTCCGAATTAATCGGTAACATTGAAAGAGATGCCAACTCAGCCAAGAAATACTGGCACTTCATCAAGGTTATGGGCCGCAGCGCTTCTCACGTAGCACTTGAGTGCGCACTTGAGACTCAGCCCAACATCTGCCTTGTAGGTGAAGAAGTAGCAGCCAAGAAGATGTCTCTTTCCTCCATCACCAATTATATTGCAGACGCAGTAGAGAAGAGAGGCAATAACGGCGAGAACTTTGGTGTTGCCATTATCCCCGAAGGTATTGTTGAATTCGTTCCCGAGTTCTCCAAGCTTATCGCTGAAATCAACGAGCTTCTTGCAGGCAAGAAAACCGATGAATTCAATGCACTTCCCGACTGGAATGCCAAATACGACTTCATCAAGAAGGGTCTTTCCGATGAAGCCTTCAAGGTATTTGATATCCTTCCTCAGTTCGTTCAGCAGCAGCTCTTCCTTGAAAGAGATCCTCACGGTAACGTACAGGTATCTCTTATCGAGTCCGAGAAGCTCTTCTCCGAAATGGTCAAGAAGGAACTTGCCAAGAGAAAAGCAGCCGGCACTTACAAGGGTAAATTCGGTGCTCTTCATCACTTCTTTGGTTATGAAGGCCGTTGCGCATTCCCTTCAAACTTCGATGCTGACTACTGCTATTCACTTGGTTACAACGCATTCATGCTTATCCAGTACGGCTATACCGGATACCTTTCAAAGGTTTCCAACCTTTCCAAGCCCGCTGAAGAGTGGGTTGCAGGCGGTATGCCCATCACCAAGATGATGAACATGGAAAGAAGAAACGGCGAAGACAAGCCCGTTATCAGAAAGGCTCTTGTAGAGCTTGACGGCGCTCCCTTCAAGTACTTTGAAGCACACAGAGATGAGTGGGCAGTTAAGACTTCCTTCACCTATCCCGGTGCAATCCAGTACTTCGGACCCGCTTCCGTATGCGATCTTACCACCAGAACCCTTGCTCTTGAAAAAGGCGAGAAATTCTAAGTTTATTAAAATTGCCCCCGAGAGGTAACTTTCGGGGGCTTTTGTGTTATTATGGGAGAAATAAAGCATTTAAGGAGTTAGCCGTGAAAGAATCTGCCAAGACAATACTTTTGTGTGTGTTTATAGCCGCTGCACTGTTACTGGCTTTTATATTGATACCTAAATTCGTTGAGCACGAAGGCTTATTTGAACCCGAATCTCCGGCTGCGGTTACATCGGCAGAAGAAAGCGGTGATGAACTTGTTCTTTTGACCTCCGCGGAACCTGATGAAAAGCCCGAACAGGCTTCCACGTCTGAACCCGAAGCAGAACCGGAACCCGAAACCGTTTCAGAACCTGAGCCCGAACCCGAGCCGGTGCAAGAGCCTGTCGACTATCGCTTTCGCAACAAGAAACTTTTAAACAGTCACTTTGAGAAACACGGAATAGAGATGGGCTTTGACACCGCCGCTGAATATGAAGCTGCAGCATCAGCGGTGGTCAACAACAAAGACGCTCTTCATAAAACGGAAAAAGAAGACGGAGATGATGTTTACTACCTTGAAGACACCAATGAATTCGTAATCCTTTCGAAGGACGGCTACATCAGAACTTATTTCAATCCAAGTGATGGAATCAGGTATTACAACAGACAATAATTTGGGCAAAACTTAAGCGCCGGACTGTTATAGTCACGGCGCTTTTATCTTTACCTTGTATAATGTTCGTCTTCGTAAGTGCGCTTCTTGTGCTCGTACATAATATCGTCGGCACGCTTGATGTACTCTGAGAGAGTGGCATTTGACTCCGGGTCTGTCATGATGTATCCGCAGCTGGCCTTTAAGTCGAAGGGAAGACTCATGCGGGATACCTGGGTCTTAATGGAGGTCTCCATATCCGATACCAGTTTTTTCACGATGTTTTCGTCATCGCATTCGCCTATGATAAGGTATTCGTCACCGCCGTATCTTATGGCAATCCACTCTGCGGGAGTGCCTACGCTGATGGCGGAAGCGATGGTACGAATGGCAAGGTCGCCCTGCAGATGCCCGAAGGTGTCGTTAATGGACTTCATACGATTAATGTCAATAAAGACCACTGCCAAAGATTTCTTCTGTAAAACAGCGTTCTTAAACATGGGAACTGCCAGACTTTCGTAGCCGAAGCGATTGTAAAGACCGGTAAGAGAATCTCTGGTATAAAGCTCCATAAGCTTCTGATTAAGATACTCAAGACGCATGTGTTGGCGGTATTTGTCCAAAGCATCTCTTATGGTACGTCTGTATACATCGAGAGAGAAATCCTCAATTCTTGAAATAATGTTTTCGATTATGAAATATCCGTACAGGACTTCGTCGTTGTGGATGGGCAGGAAAAAGAAATTGCGCATTTTGTCCGATTCTTTGTACCCGGGGATTAAGTCGTTTCGGTTAAAAGAATCAAGATGCAACTCTTCACCGTCAAAGATAGCCACCATCGGCTTAAGTACATCGCTGAAGCGTCCTTTTGTAAGCGGCGCTTCTTCGTTGTAAATGGAGGTTGCGTAGGATTCTTCCATTATGACGGAAAAGGTATCGCCCTCCACAAAATTGTCAACAGCAAAGTAACCTGTCATGGAGGCACTTACCATTTTAATGTTCGGACAGGAGAAGAGAGCATTCTCCATATTTGTCAGATGTCCGTCAAAGAAAACCTTCTCGGCGCGATTTAAGTAGTACTTACGACAGGCATTGTCGCGATCCATACGGCTGTTTCTGCACATATCGCAGCCGCAGCTTTCTCCGCCCAGGAAGGTGGAGGTAATAAGCCTTTCGGTGGGAGCCATGCTGGCAGTCTCAATCTTTTTGTAAATAATCTCCGCACAGGCTTCGCCCTGAACATAATAGTCCTGGACAACGGTGGAGATGGAAGGATAGAAGGTTCTTCCGTCACTGATGCCGTCAAAACCTGTAACCTTAACATCTTCAGGCACACGGATTCCCAGCTTTTCAAGCTCTGAGCATACCGCAAGAGCAAGGTAGTCATTGGCGCACACAAAAGCATCGGGAAGCTTGTCTACCGTATTGTATTCGGAATCTATAAGCTTTATGGTGCGGTCGGTGGCCCAGTTGGTGTAGTGAATCTCCGATACACGTCCGCCAACCTCTTCCAAAGCTTCGGAAACGGCGCTGAGTCTGGACTCCGAGTCGGAATTGCCTTTATTGCCGGCTATAAAGACCACATTTCGCACATGGTGGTCATGCACAAGATGCCTGCTTAATTCACGCATGCCGATATAACTGTTAACGTTTACGAAATTGGCTCCGTGAAAACGTAAGCCGAGACTGATAACCGGTACATTCGCATCCAAAGCGGAACGGACTATTTTTTCCGCACATTCCGTATTATTAAGACCGTTTGAAAAAACAATTGCTCCGTCAAAACGATCGATATCCACAATTTCAAAAACCTGATTCTCGGCGTGTTCATCGCCTGCAGACATACTGTAAGATCCGTAAGATAAAAACGTAAATAAATCTACGTCTTTGTCAGATAAATAGTGTTCTATGCCCCTTAGGAACAAAGAAAGATTGTCGGCCCCCCAGCCATTGGCGTATATAGCAATCTTTTTTTTCAAAGAATATGCCTCCTCATTTCATTACATCCCCACATAACATAATAGCATATTGTCATTAAAAAAACACTAAATTCAGTTATTATCGGTTAATTTAGTGCTGATAAAATAAAAAATGATATTTTGTGGGCTAGGGGGCGAAGCCCTTACCGGGAGAAACTGATGGGAAAATACAAAAGCAAATTAATAAAAAATACAGTGATTAATATAATTATGGCAGTTATAGCCATAATTTGTTTTGAACTGACATTATATCTTACCTACAAGGCTATCAGTGACGGCGGCGCCATAACCATGTGGGATTTCTATCCCATATCTATATTCTTCTTTGTACTGATCGGACTTTACTGCTATTCTCAGTACAGAACCCAAAAAATAAAAAAATCCATAACGGAATATTATGAGATTATCGACGGACTTACGGATGAGTTTGATATTATTTTCCTGATCGATATGGATGAAAACGCCATAGATTTGTTAAAGGCTCCGAGAGAAATGGCGGAACTTTTCGCCAAGATGAAGGCCAAGAGCGCTTCGGACATGAGAGAGGTTTTCTTTGATAATTTCGTAAGCATGGACAGTAAGGAATACGCCCTTCCTTTCTTAAAGTTTGATACCATTCGGGAAGAACTGGAAAAGAAGCCCGCTTACTACGTGACCTACAACATTGAAACGGCAAAAGGAAGAAGGCACTGCGAAGCAAAACTTATGCGAATGGGTGACTTTACCGACAATCATCGCTTTATTTTTGCATCAAGAAGTCTCGACCATCAGGA
>CAMNCH010000159.1 GCA_946534145.1 uncultured Lachnospiraceae bacterium | reverse complement strand
TCACAAGATCCTTAGTCTTGCTCGTCTGCCAGTTCCGACACTTCCGCGAACCGCTTATGTTGTTTAGTTGTTCAACACGCAAGAAAAATAATATCATCAGAAGTGGTGGATGTCAATAAGGAAAATGAAAAATTTTTTTCTTTTTTTGACACAATTTAAACGGAGGTCAAAAGCAAGCGGAAAAGTCCGCAAAAAATGGATTAATTAATGGTTTCTATACATGTCGGATAATGAACACATAACATGTTATCAACAGAAGAAACAAGTTAACGGCGGGTTATGGCAAAGTTCTGTAAAATGATGTAGCCGAAGGCTTTCGGCGGAAAAGAGGATCTCTATCATGAATAATCGAAAGAACAAAAAAATCAGTACGCAACTGTTGTTGGTGTTACTTCCGATGATAGCTGCGTTTATTGTTTTTGTGGCGGTAATTATGTTTACGCGATCAAGGACAATTATTGTGCAAACGGCACAGGCGGACTTGAAAAATGATTCGAGAGCCAATGCCAACGACATTTCCGCTTCCATAAAAGAAATAAAAGGCTATTACGATGCGGCGGCGGATGTGGTAATCCATACGGAGTATGAGTCTGACGAGGCATTTTTGAAGTCGCTTGAGATTCTTATGGAGAAATTTGAAGAGACATCAAACGGCGCATATTTCGGAATGTCTGACAAGCAGTATCTGGACCCTTCGGGCTGGGTACCGGATGCGGGATATGACCCTACTTCCAGAGGCTGGTATAAAGACGGTGTCGGTAAAGGCGAGATGACCCTCGGCGAAGCTTATATGGATATGGATTCCGGTTCCATGGTGGTTTCCATGAGCCGGGAAATCAGTCTTTGGGACGGAAGAAAGGGCGTAATGGCAGTAGACGTCTTTTTAAATTCCGTAGCGGAAAATGTGGCCAGGTATACTCCCGGAGGAACGGGAAAAGCAATTCTTTTTGACGGCAGTATGATTCTTGCAAGCGCCCAGACAGAGTATAACGGAACGCTGGCGTCGGACCATTCCTCAGATAAGTTTATTAATGCTTTGGCATCCGGAGTCACGGCGGGCAAGAACGAAGTAAGCGTTATTAAAGGAAACGACGGAAAAGATTATTATGTTTCTTTTAACCCCGTTGAGGGAACAAACTGGACGATGGTATCCTACGTGCCAAAGAATGATGTGCTTCAGTACCTTAACAAACTCGGTACGGTATCCATTATACTGGTGGTGATAATGCTGGCTGTTGCCATATTTGTCATTATGTTTGTTGTTAACGGAATGATTACAAAACCGGTCAGAAACCTTACAGATACTATTGTTAAGATATCGGAAGGCGACTTTACGGTTGATATAAAAGAAGGCGGCACCAATGAAATCGGTGTTATGAACAATAAGATGCATGACTACGTAAAGCGCATGCGTGAAACTCTCGGCGAAATGATGAAGGTAACTCATAAGCTTTCGGATGAGGCAGAGAGCAGCAGGATTGCATCAAAGAACATGAGTGAGCAGGCGGACAAACAGAGCCAGTCCATGGAGCAGATTCACGATTCTATGGAAGGAGTTGCAAATTCCGTCAATGAACTTGCGATTAACGCAACCGACCTGGCCCAGGCTGTAAGCGAAGTAACCGAGCAGGGAGATGCCGCCAATAATATTATGGTAAGTCTTCTTGAAAAAGCAAAGCGGGGTCAGCGTGATATGGATAATGTTCAGAATAATATGGACAGCATTTCCGTATCCATGTCCGAAATGAGTGAGGTAGTATCCACGGTTGATGAAGCTGCACAAAAGATAAGTACGATTGTTGAAATGATTAATGCAATTTCATCACAGACAAACCTTCTTTCGCTTAATGCTTCCATTGAAGCGGCAAGAGCCGGCGAAATGGGCAAAGGTTTTGCGGTGGTTGCAACCGAAATAGGCAATCTTGCAAACGAAAGTGCTTCGGCTACTACAGAGATAAGCGGAATCATCGGAGATATTACCGAACAAATCAGGAAGCTTTCCGACAGATCCAAGGCCAGTACCGAGGAAATTGCGGCAAGTAATGAAGCTGTTAAGGATACAAAGGATAACTTTGCGGAGATATTCAGTTCCCTTGACGAAGCCGGTGAAGCAGTCGGCAGCATGATATCCAAGATGAATAAAGTTAACGACATTGCTACCAGTGTTGCCGCAATAGCAGAGGAACAATCCGCAAGTACCCAGGAGGTTACGGATACGGTTGAGGATGCCGCTTCGAGCGCAAGAGACGTGGCGGGAGAGTCGAGAAATGTGGATCAGAGCGCCGCTACGGTTGCCGAATCCGCAGAGAAGATAGGAGACTTTGTAAACTCGTTTACCATCTAAAGAAGACATTATTAAAGGCTTTCGGGATTTTTAATAAATCCCGGAGGTCTTTTTTGTGTAGCAGCGAGCCAAGCGGCTGCTGACCACACATAAAACTTGGTTTATATGTGTTGACATCGGACCCGCTAAACAGTAAAATAACATTTGCATGCAGGAATGGCGGAATGGCAGACGCGCACGGTTCAGGTCCGTGTGAAGTAAAATTCATGTGGGTTCAAGTCCCATTTCCTGCACTATTCCGGCGGCTTTTAGTGATACTAAAAGGCCGCCTTTTGTCTTAATGGGATTATAATCCCGTGACATTGGGAGTACACATGAAATATCTTGCTCAGTTAACAATCATTTTAGCAGTAAGCCTTGTGTCGGAGGCTCTCGGATACTTTATCCCCCTTCCGGTGCCGGCCAGTGTATACGGACTTGTGATAATGTTCCTTCTTTTGTGGACGAAGGTCATAAAGTTATCGCAGGTTGAGAATGTAGCAGACTTCTTTTTGCAGATTATGCCTTTCTTTTTCGTAGCGCCTACGGTGGGACTCATAACAAGTTTCGATGCCATCAGAGGTAACGTGTTATGGCTGGTACTTATGTGCTTCATATCGACAGTAGTTACCATAGCGGTGACAGGTACTGTGGCACAGCTTGTAATGAAACTTATGAAGAAGGGAGGACACAAGGATGAGTGATTTTATTCTCTCGAGTTCTTTCTTCGGAATCGCACTTTCTTTTGTGACGTATATGTTCTTTGCCCTTATCAGGGAGAAGTTTAAGATAAAGAACCCGCTTTTCAATCCGCTTCTTTGGTCGTCAACGGTGATTATAGTGTTCCTGCTGGCGACGGGGATTGATTATGAGGTGTACAACGCCAGCGCACAGTATGTTTCGTACTGGCTCACCCCCGTGACCATCTGCCTTGCGATTCCTTTGTACAGACGTATTAAGGAGTTAAAAGAAAACATCGTGGCCATTGTGATATCCATTATCTGCGGCTGTATCGGACACGCCCTCGTGATGGTGGTGATTGCCACGGCGGTTAAGATGCAGAATGTGCTCACCTATTCGGTAATGCCCAAGAGCGTTACTACGGCCATAGCCATGGCCCTCTCGGAGAAGCTGGGCGGCATTCCTGCAGTTACCATCGTAGGAGTTACGGTGGCGGGTATGACAGGTGCGGTACTCGGACCCACCATTCTTAAGATAGTAAGAGTCAAGGATCCGGTGGCACAGGGACTTGCGATGGGAACGGCTTCCCACGCGGTAGGTACGTCGAAGGCCATGGAGCTTGGCGAGATACAGGGCGCCATGAGTTCTCTTGCAATAGTAGTGACAGGAATTCTTACGGTAATCGTGGTACCGATTGCCACTAAATTCTTGTAATAAGTAAGGAATAAAGGGGTATTTGTTATGACAGACGTTAATTCCAATGATGTGTTTGAAGAAGACGCAAAAAAGGTGACGGAGGAAGCTATTGAGACTTCTGCGGAAGCTGCCGAAAACGTATCGGAAGCGGTTGCAGAGGCAGAATCCGAGGCGGCGGAAGCGACAGAAGCGGTCACGGAAGCGGCAGCCGAAACGGCAGAAGAGGCTCGGAAAACAACCTCCGAAGTCGATGCCAGAATGGCTGAAATTGAGAAACTTGCCGCGGAGAAATTCGGCAATCAAAAGAACAAGAAATTCGAGTACAAAAAAGAATTTAACATAGACAACAAATGGTTCAACATTGTGGGTATGGCGGCCATTCTTTTTCTGGTGGCGGCAGTGATTATTTATCTGATGCCTTCTAAGCGCGTTGCCCGCCTTATCACCAAAGCCAATGAACTTTATGCGGAAGCCGACTACGAAAATGCCGGCAAGACCTTTGAAAAAGCTCTTATGATAGATGCGTTAAATCCCGAAGCGGCCAAAGGTTTTGTAAGCTCAGCCATGGCAGACGATAGCGCGGATGCCGGCGAGGACCTTAAAAAGGTAATAAGCGGAGTCGAGGCCATCAAGGCCAGAAACGGCGAACTTAAGATTGCCGAAGAGAAGATTCCCGCGTGGGTTGACGTATTCCTTCTTTCGCCCGAAATCTTCGGAGCCCAAGAAGATGCGGAGATTCTGACCGAAGGCTACGAACTTTTAAACGAGCCGGAAGAGCTTAAACCTGCCCTTGCCAACGCTTACTACGAGTGGGGCGAGGTTGTAAGAAGTACCGACGTGGATGAAGCGGTTTCAAGCTTTGACAAGACCCTTTCTTTTTCCGACAATGC
>CAMNCH010000158.1 GCA_946534145.1 uncultured Lachnospiraceae bacterium | reverse complement strand
TAGCTGCTGCACCGTCGTTAATACCGGAAGCGTTACCTGCGGTAACAACTCCGTCAGGGTTAAGAGGACGAAGCTTAGCAAGTGCTTCGATGGTGGAACCCTGTCTGGGGCCTTCGTCTGTATCGAAAATAACTGTTTCTTTTTTCTTCTTAATCTCTACGGGAACGATTTCTTTCTTGAATGCGCCGTTCTCGATTGCTGCACAAGCCTTAAGCTGGCTCTTGAGTGCGAACTCATCAAGCTCTTCTCTGGTGAGGTTCCACTGTTTAGCAATATTATCTGCGGTGGTAATCATGTGGTAGTCATTGAATGCATCCCAAAGAGCATCCTTAACCATTGTATCAACAAGACCGCCCTGGCTCTGTGAAGGCCACATCATTCTGTAACCGTAACGTGCCTGAGGAATAGCGAAGGGTGCAAGAGACATGTTCTCCATACCGCCTGCGATAACTACATCCGCATCTCCCGCCATAATCATCTGTGCTGCCTGGTTAACGCAGTTAAGACCGGAACCGCAAACAACGTTTGTGGTAACTGCGGGTACTTCGATGGGAAGACCTGCCTTTAATGCTGCCTGACGTGCAACGTTCTGACCCTGACCTGCCTGGATAACACAACCCATGTATACATGCTCAACGTCTTCAGGTTTAATGCCTGCTCTCTTAACAGCTTCCTTAATAACAATCGCACCGAGCTCTGCTGCGGGGATAGTGGAAAGGGAACCGCCCATGGTTCCGATTGCTGTACGGCATGCGCCTGCTAAAACCACTTTCTTTGCCATATTAAATCTCCTTATAATTTTGTTAAAAAATTATCATTTTTCGAAGGATATTTTACCACAGTGAAGTAGTTCATGCAAGAAATTTTTCCGTGAAGGCAAAAGAAAAAGACCCGCAAAAAGCGGGTCCGTAAAAGGGTGTTATTTTTTCTTTTTCCAGACGGTAATTGCCTTAAAGAGGTCACCGTCCACAATTATGTCAAAGGTACCGCCCTGAAGTTCGGTAAAGCTCTTGGCGATGGCAAGGCCGAGACCGCTGCCTTCGGTGTTGCGGGCTTTGTCACCCCGTACAAAACGCTCCACAAGTTCCGTTTCTTTTTGGGAAATCCTGCGGGCGGAAATATTACGTACCACTACCATAACGTCGGTATCGCTTTCGGTTATCTGAACGTAGACACGAGTGTTCTTAAGCGAATACTTGGCAACGTTTCCGAAAAGGTTGGCATAAATTCTGTAGGTCTTCTGACTATCGGCAAAAATCGGAATCTTGCCTTCGGGAAGGTCGTATATGAGTTCAAGGTTGGCTTCGTTGAATCTGTACTCGTATTCAACGGCCACCTGCTTGACCAGATTGACGATGTCCATCTGCACCGGTTCGAACTTGATATTGCCGGTGGTTGCCTTGGTCACCTCGAAAAGGTCCTCGATAAGGTGTTTTAAACGATCCGAGCGGACATTGAGAATATCAAGGTATTCGGCACGCTTCTCGGGGGAAAGCTTTTCGTCTCTTAACAAATCTATATAAGTAATAATTGCGGTAAGAGGGGTCTTAATATCGTGAGAAACGTTGGAAACAAGCTCCATACGCATTCTTTCGCTGGAAACTTCCTTGCGAACCGCTTCCCTGATGCCTTCCTGAATTTTTAAAACCGAAGGTCTGAAGGATTCGTACACTCCAAGGTCGTCGGGCAGTACCGCATCAATCTGGCCCTCAGCCATCTGATTGGTGACGGACAAAAGCATCCTGTACTGCTCTCTTATCTTTTCAAGGAACTTAAGCAGGGTCGAAAAAAGAATGAGCGAATAAATCACAAGGCCCACCCAGCCAAAGAACCAGGCAGCGCAGCAAAGGCCCATTATAACGGCATTGATAATCACAAACTTTTTAACTGCCTTGCGAAGGTCTCCGCTTAAATCAATATGGCTTACTTCGTAAAAATAGTCATTCTTTTTCTTCTTAATATAAAGAAAGAATCTGTACAGCCATGAACGACGCCAGAAGCTGTCACGGTCGTTGACTATGATGTTGTTTATTTCAAAAACAATGTACCAGATAAGAATTCCGACGAAAAACTTAACTATAAGCGAAGGCAAATAACCCGCAGCCAGGCGAAAAGAAAGAGAGCCCGAGCTTTCGTCGAAATAGGCATGGGTCAAGAGATTTGAGTCCTCCGAAATATTGAATGCCAAAAAAATCATGACAAGCAAGACTTCCGGATTAATCTTAAAAATTATTTCTTTCCATAGCTGTGCCTTTTTTTCTTCTTTGCACAGGAAAGGAACCCAGGCATAGATGATAACCATCCATCCGCTGTAATCCTGACCCGTAAGCAGCGCAAACACCCAAATAAGGGCAGCGTATGCCGCAGCGCCGATTATGCCTGAAATTATCCACTGTTTCATAGTACTGTTCATATTAAATACCCTGTCTACTGTTTCTCAATTTTGTATCCGACACCCCAGACCACTTTTAAATACATGGGCTTTTTGGGGTCCACTTCTATTTTTTCACGAATGTTTCTTACGTGTACCATTATGGTATCTGTATTGATGGCACGTTCGTTCCAGACCGTTTCGTATATTTCGTCGGAAGAGAAAACACGGCCGGGGCTCTTCATCAAAAGTTCCAGAATTTTGAATTCTATAGGTGTAAGTCTTACGGGTTCACCGTTTGCAAAAACCTCCACCGTATCCTGGTTAAGTTCCAGCCCGCCGACTGTCAAAATGCGGTCTCCCTTGGCATTGTCCGAATCGGTCAATTTGTTCATGAAGCGCGAATATCTGCGTAAATGTGCGTTTACGCGAGCCAACAGTTCAAGGGGAGTAAAGGGCTTGGTGATATAATCGTCCGCACCCATGTTAAGGCCCATAATCTTATCAACTTCCTCGGATTTGGCCGTAAGCATAATGCAGGGGAAATCGTATTCTTTTTCCCTTAACTTAAGAAGCATGGTGATTCCGTCCATAACAGGCATCATAATATCAAGAATTGCCAGATGAATGGTCTCCGTTTCAAGAATCTTAAGGCCCTCGGCACCGTTACCGGCTTTATAAACCTCGTAGCCCTGATTCTTAAGATATATTTCTATACCGCTTCTTATTTCTTCGTCGTCTTCCACCAAAAGAATATGATATTTGTCTTCCATAGCCACCTCTCTGTGTTTATGTTTGTTCGCACTTCTTATGCTACCACTATAAAAGTGAAAACTAAAGTTTGGATGCAGAAAAATCTGTTGTTTTTCTAAAGAAAAGAAAAACTCCCGGTGAATATCCACCGGGAGTCCGTCAGTCATTTCTTTTACACATCTGCTTCAATTAAGCCGTAAGTGCCGCCTTTACGCTTGTACACCACGCTGACCTGATCGGTCTCGGCATTAACGAATACAAAGAAGTTGTGTCCCAAAAGTTCCATCTGCACGCATGCATCCTCGGGATACATGGGCTTAATGTCGAAGCGCTTGGTTCTTACTATCTTGATTTCTTCATCATCAACATAGTCGTTCTCCAAAAAGTCCTGCCTGAAGGAGCTGCCGCCCTGATGCTTGTCAATAATGCGGGTCTTGTACTTTTTAAGCTGTCTCTCAATAATCTCTTCCACCAGATCGATGGAAACATACATATCGTTGGAAACCTGCTCCGAACGAATTATATTACCCTTAACCGGAATCGTAACCTCAATCTTCTGTCTTTCCTTCTCAACGCTTAAAGTAACGTGCACCTCCGTATCCGGAGTAAAGTACTTTTCGAGCTTGCCGATCTTATCTTCTACAGCAATTCTTAAGCCCTCGGTTACATTAATGTTTTTACCTACTATGGTAAACTTCATACACATCACCCTTTCTTAAGTGGTATTGTATTGCTTTCTTTAGTACGACAATTATACCATATAGTCTGAAAATAATCTATTAAAAATGCTCATGTTTGTTAATTTATTTTCTTAATCTTTTCTTTCTTATTTTTTATCTATATCACTTCACTTTTGCACATTTTCACCTGTGCCCTATGCCGACCATTTTTTCTTTAAAAAGTCAATACCCGATTCAATTTTTATTTATTTTTTGGTGTTTTTCGTCAGTTTGTCTCAAGAACAGATGTTTAAAAACCCCTGTTTTCGTATTGCTTTTTTGAGTCAATTTTAGTGGACATTGTGGATAACTCGGTTGAAAACTCACTTTTCGCCCAAAATCGCCCTTCAAAAAATGTGGATAACTTTTTATACACACCCCTGTCACTTTTCTTTTTTTCGTAACATGACACCCCGGTTTGTACACTTTTTACAATCTGCCAAAAAAAGCGACACACCTGCGTTTTTTCATTGACTGTTTCGGTCACGCTCTTTTCTGGGCCTTTAGTCCCAATTTCCTCCGTGCCTCATTCTTTCGCCATTTCAGGGATTCGTCCCGCACTCCAAACATCGTGGCCGCAAGTTTACCTTCCGAACACACTCCCGCTCCGATCTCGCGTAGCGGTCGGTCGGACGCTCCGTTTAGACTCCGGTCCGCCCTGCACAAAAAGCGTTGCTTTTTTGCAAGCGTCAAACATCGTGTTTGTACGTGCATAAGCGACTTGAAGTACAGTCGCTAAGTGCCGACGCTGCGATAGGGTCCGGAAGCCAAACTTGCGGCC
>CAMNCH010000157.1 GCA_946534145.1 uncultured Lachnospiraceae bacterium | reverse complement strand
TATTTGTGAATGGCCGCAACTTCTTCATTGGGCTCGTTCTCAGCCAGAGAAACAAAGTCTATATCAAGAATATTGGGCGAAGTATCGATTTTTTTGATAATCTCCGTAATAACTTCCGCATCACTTCCGGATACATCGGAACCTGAAACATCCCCCGAAACATCGGGCACTGAAGTATCTTCGCCATGCTCGTCGGGATTGTATACCCATACTCCCAGGTCTTCGGTATCCATGTTAAGGGACCTGGGCGAAATAAGGTTTCTTATCTGAATCTCGCTGGTACAAACGGCACCCAGATATTCAAAAGAATAATCTGTGTCATTCTGGAACTTCATAAGGTCATAAGGAGTAAATTCATCTTTACCGTACAAAGGTACAATAACGCAGGTAAGCCCTATAAGCACCGCAAGATAAACCACGGGAATATAGATGCACTTAACCGACATGGGTTTGTACTTCAAAACTCTGAAGGCATTAAGCAGAATAAGCGCAGCCACCGGTATCACTATTGCAGCAAGAAGAATCAGCGCATTGTCCTTGATACCCTGAATAATCTCTCTGTAATACTGAACGATCTTGGCATTGTTCTTGTCTACGAATTCAATTGAGAAAAATACTTTAAAGATTGAGTGGTACAAAATCTCGACACAATAAAGAATTATGAGAATGACCGTCAGAATCCAGGTTATGACTTTGTTGGCTTTTTTGCCAAAGAAGGAAACAAACATTGACAAAATTACAGCCGTAGGAAGGCACATGAAAATCTTTAAGATAAACTGTGACTTAATACCGTCAAAGGCCCAGAAATGAAATATGGTCTCTTCATAGAGCAAAAGAAGGAAGAACCAAAGGATTCCCCGATAAGAACGTTTAAGACTGTCTGTCAGTATTTCTCCGTAGGTCTTATCGTGCATATCGGGAAAAGAAGGTCCCTCATGATCGTTATCCATATCGTAAAGATTAATAGAATTCATTGAAAATCACTACCCCTGTTTTTGATTGAATAAGTCGGGTGCTTATTCGGATTTAATAAACATAGCATCCCCGAAGCTGAAGAATCTGTATCTTTCTCTTACGGCTTCTTTGTACGCGTTAAGCACATTCTCTCTTCCGGCAAGAGCGGAAACCAGCATGATAAGAGTGGATTCCGGCAGGTGGAAATTGGTAATGAGGCAGTCAAGCACTTTAAACTTGTAACCGGGATAAATAAATATCTCAGTATTGCCTGAGCCGGGAATTACCTCTCCGTCATCCGTTGAGGAGCTCTCAATGGTACGGCAGCTGGTGGTGCCTACACATATTACTCTGCCGCCGTTTCTTTTGGTCTCGTTAATCTCATCCGCCGCTTCACGGGTCACCTGATAGTACTCGGAATGCATATGGTGGTCTAAGATATTGTCTTCTTTGACCGGGCGGAAGGTGCCAAGACCCACGTGAAGGGTTACGAAAACAGTCTTAACTCCCATGGCTCTTATTTCGTCCAGAAGTTCTTCGGTGAAGTGAAGGCCTGCTGTGGGAGCTGCCGCACTGCCCTCGTATTTGGCATAAACGGTCTGATAGCGGGATTTGTCTTCAAGCTTGTGAGTGATATAGGGAGGAAGGGGCATTTCGCCGAGCTTATCAAGTATCTCTTCAAAGATGCCTTCAAAGTGGAACTTAATGTGACGGCTGCCTTCTTCGCCTATGCTTAAAACTTCGCCCTGCAATAAGCCATCGCCGAAATCAATCAGGCGGCCGGGCTTTAATTTCTTGCCGGGTTTAACAAGTGCCTCCCAGGTGCAGTCGTCAAGTCTCTTCAAAAGAAGAATCTCCACTACCGCACCGGTATCGTGGGTGGTACCGTAAAGGCGCGCGGGAATGACCTTGGTATTGTTAAGTACCAGGCAGTCCCCGGGCCTTAAATATTCTTTAATGTCGTAAAAATGTCTGTGAGTGGTCTCCCCCGTGTTTTTGTCAAGAACCATAAGTCTTGAATCGGAGCGCTTTAAAAGCGGATCCTGAGCTATGAGTTCTTCGGGAAGATCATAATAATAGTCGGATTTTAAAAGCTTATCCATTTAATTACATACCTGTTCCGTTAAGGAATGCCACATATCCTCTCATTGTTTCATATACGTCTGCCTTGCTGGTGCATTCGTAAGGTGCATGCATGTTAAGGACTGCAACGCCTGCGTCGATAACATTCATACCGTATTTGGCCATAATGTAAGCGATGGTGCCGCCGCCGCCAAGGTCAACCTTTCCAAGCTCCGCAAACTGGAAGCAAACATTCGCATCATCCATAATCTTTCTGATGTATGCGATAAACTCTGCATTGGCATCGTTGGAGCCCGACTTACCTCTGGAACCGGTAAATTTATTGAATACCATACCTGCGCCCATGATAGCCGCATTCTTTTTCTCAAATGCGCTTGCGTAGGTAGGATCGAATGCTGCGCTTACGTCAGAAGAAAGCATGTGAGAATTTGCAAGGCATCTTCTTACTGCAAGCTCTGAGTATTTGCCTTCAAGGTTAACAAGCTCTGCAATAACGTTTTCAAAGAACATGGAACTCATACCGGTTGCACCCACGCTTCCGATTTCTTCTTTGTCCACCAAGATGCAGCAAGCGGTTCTCTTAACGTCCTTGCAAAGAAGGAATGCATAAAGAGAAGTGAACGCACATACTCTGTCGTCCTGTCCGTAGCCCAAAATCATGCTTCTGTCAAAGCCGGCTTCACGAGACTTGCCTGCGGGAACCACTTCAAGTTCTGCGGAAAGGAAGTCTTCTTCGTCAATATCGTAATCATCCTTTAAAGCCTTTAATACCATGGCCTTAACGGGATCCTTTTCTTCTTTTTTCTCCTCGCCTTTTTTGGCCTTAACGGTCAGAGGACGGTTGCCTACGATAATATCAAGGGCTTCACCCTCAATAACCTTGGCAGCGGTCTTCTCAAGCTGCTCCTGTGAAAGGTGGATAAGAAGGTCTGATACAAAGAAAACGGGGTCGTCTTCTTCTTCACCGATGGAAAGTTCAACGGTGGTACCGTCTTTTTTGACCACTACACCGTGAAGCGAAAGGGGAATGGTAACCCACTGATACTTCTTAACGCCGCCGTAGTAATGGGTGTCAAGGTAAGCGATGTCTGTGTTCTCGTATAAAGGATTGGACTTAATATCCATTCTGGGGGAGTCGATGTGAGCGCCCAGGATGTTCATACCCTTTTCAAGAGGCTCCTCACCGATGTTAAAAAGAAGGATGCCCTTGTTCATGTTAACAGCGTAAATCTTGTCGCCTTTTTTGAGCTTGCCGCCCTTTTTAAGTTTCTCCTCAAGTTCAACATAGCCGGATTTTTCAACCATGTTGACAATAACGTTGACACATTCTCTCTCAGTCTTGCCGTTATCAAGGAAGTCTCTGTAGTCCTTATTTAAAACCTCAAGTTCCTTTAACTGTTTGGCGGAAAAATTTTCCCAAATCTTCTTGTGTTCCATAAACTTCTCCTTTATAAAAAGCTTTCGCTAATATTGTTCCTAAGACAGAATACACTTAAATACTTATTAAATCAATGTCTAAAGTCTTAATCTTCTTCTAAACTTTCAAGCTGACCCTTAAGACCTGTTAGGGGTTGCTTACTGAGAATGCCTTTAATAAGGGGTCTGAAATACTTATTGAGGTTGTCCCCGAGAAACAGGAAATACATACACATGTAAAGCCATACCATTAAGATAATAATGGCCGTCAAGCTTCCGTACATGCTGAAGGCTCCGAACCTGTTGATGTAAAAAGAAAACAGATACGAATAGCCTGTCCATACCGTGGCCGCAAGTACAGCTCCCGGAAACTGTTCCCTGAACTTGTGCTTCTTGTAGGGAAGAAGGGAATAACAAAGCATAAACAGAATCGACAAAACGCCTATTGATATAAGGGTTCTGAAGTGGAGCATGACCTCAAAGGCCCCTGAGAGCCTCGGGAAGGCCCCTGTCGATACTTCCCTGATAAATTTACCGCAAACCACAACAATAAGCATAAGAAGCACCCCTGCCAGGAAAACAAGGGTGTACAGGCATGCTATAATGCGAACCCAGAGTCCGTTTCTTTTGTCAAAGGTTCTGTCAATTGCATTAAATCCGGCTATAAGCGAATTAATGCCCTTGCCCGCCGACCAAAGAGTCACAACCGCCGATACGGAAATAAGACCGATGGAGCGATTGGAAATTTCTTCAAGAACGGAAACTATAAAGCTGCCGGTTCCTGCGGGAAACTCTTCCAGCACCCATTTGGTAAGCAGTTCCGGGTCAACCGGAGTATAAGGAAGAATAGCCAAAAGAAGCATAATCATGGGAATCAGTGACAAAAAAATAAAGAACGCGCAACTGCTGGCGTATGCGGTAATATTATCTTCTTTGAGCTGTCTTCCGAAGCTGTCCAATATCTTTAAAAATTTTCTCATAATCTTTTGTATATACCCAAAAAAGGCAGCCACCGCCGCCTTTTTCGGTAAACTATAAAGTTTAAACCCCCGAAATGCCGAGCTCTTTTTGACTCCTAGAACGAATCTAGGTGGGCAACCGCATACATACTTCTGTCTTCCACTGCAAGGAGGCCTGACATAGGCATGAGAATATAGGAATCCCGTTTAAAGTAACTGTAGGTTCAAAACTAAAGCTCAAACACCCGAGGTTGT
>CAMNCH010000156.1 GCA_946534145.1 uncultured Lachnospiraceae bacterium | reverse complement strand
TAAAGGCATTTGATGATAAAAAGAGTCTTTTTGTGGGGGGTTAATCCCCGCCACATCTTGTATATGCTAAAATATTAACAGCCTTTATCATCGGAGAATCTCATGGAATGCAGACTTTTTAACGACATAACCGAAGAAGAACAGCAGGTAATGCTTAACTGTGCCGAAGCGCGGTACAGGGATTTTAAGCCTGGGGAATATATCTTCAGGCAGGGTGATGCCCCCAACAGCCTTTTTGTGATTAAAAAAGGCAGCGTCATGATCTGCAAGGATTTTGCTTCGGGCAAAAGAAACGTTCTTTTTACGGTATATGAAAAGGACGTATTCGGAGAGATGTTTGTTTTCTCGGATGAAAAAGAATACTGGTACGACGCAATCGCCTGCGAGCCGGTGACCGTACTGGAGATTCCGCGCAAATTCTTTTACGGATTCTGCAGCAAAGCCTGTGACAAGCATCGTATGGTTATCAGAAACATGCTGGATGTCCAGTCAGACAAGAACTTTCTTATGACCCGCAAACTCTATCTTTTGTCAGGCAAAACCTTAAAAGAACGCATCGCCATGTGGGTTCTTGACTCGGCCGGCTCGGGTGATTCTTTTGCCACGGACATGAAAAGGGAAGAGCTGGCGGATTATCTGGGCACCACAAGACCTTCTTTGTCCAGAGAACTTATGAATATGCAGGACGAGGGCTTAATCGACGTGGGCAAGTCCACCTTCAGAATTCTTGACAGGGAGGGGCTTGAGTACTTCGCCGAATAGTATGGAAAAAGAACTGTTTAATCCGATAAAAAAGTATTTTGAAAGCCGGGGCTACACGGTTGACGGCGAAGTAGACGGCATGGACATGTACATGAAGCGCGGGGAGGAGACCGCTGCGGTGGAGCTCAAGCAGACCCTGGATTTCAGAGTTTTCCAGCAGGCCGCCCTCAGGCAGAAACTGGTGGATACGGTTTATGTGGGCACTTTCAATCCCAAGAATATGCGTTCAAAGGCCGTTCGCGACAAGATTTATATCTTAAAGCGCCTGGGCATAGGACTTATAGCCGTTTCCAAAAGAACGGGCCGCGTGGAGCTTATCAGCGATGCGGTGGTAAGTCCCCTTGAAAATTTTAAGAAGCTTAATCATACCCGCAGCGAACACGCCAGCGAAGAGTTTAACAAACGACGAACCAAAGGCAATACCGGCGGAGTAACCGGCGAGAAGCTTATCACCAGTTATCGCGAAGATGCCCTGCTGGTGCTGGATGCTCTCGTGGATCTGGGTGGCGAGGCAAAGGGCAAGGATGTTGCGGCTCTTTCCGACATCAAACGTGCCACCACCATCATGCACAGTAACTTCTACGGATGGTTTAAAAAGGTTTCTACAGGTGTTTACAGTGTTACGGATGCGGGGTACAATGCTCTTGAGGAGTTTGAAGAGACGGTATTTTTGTTAAAGAAAAACGGCTCGGAAAAGTGTTAACGAAAAATTTACAATTTGATTGCATACAATCTACTTGCAATAAATTTAAATATGTGCTATAACTAAATCAAGGTTCGGGTAAGCCTTCTTTTTAAAGAATTTCAAAATGTAACATTTGTTACGGATTCTTTTTACAAAAGATTATATATTAAACTTGTAAAAAGAAAATGGATTCATGAAAAGGAGGAATTATCATGAAAGCAAATACACAGCAGATTAATAACCTTGTAGCATTACTGGACGGATACGCAACAAAAGGCGGCCATCATCTTAATGTAAACGTACTTAACAGAGACACATTGCTTGATGCACAGGCACATCCCGAGAATTATCCTCAGCTTACCATCAGAGTTTCAGGTTACGCCGTTAACTTCATCAAGCTTACACCCGAACAGCAGGCCGATGTTATCTCCCGTACATTCCACGAGGCTATTTAATCCGGAAGGAGGATTAGAATGTCCGATTTAGCAGTAAACAGAGCAAAATTTGAAGAATTATTAAAGGGCGACAAGCCTGTACTTGTAGATTTCTACGCAGAGTGGTGCGGCCCTTGCCGTATGACAGCTCCCGTAATCGAGGAGTTTGCCAAGGAGCATCCCGAATTCGCGGTATGCAAGATTGATGTGGACAAAGAAGAAGATCTTGCATCCGATTACAGCGTTTTCAGCATTCCCACACTTATTCTTTTTAAGGGCGGCGAAGTATCTGCCAAGAACGTGGGCGGTGTATCCATGGCAAAACTTTTGGAATTTACAGGCGTACAGCAGTAATTAATGCTATAATGAATTTAAGCGGGTGACTCCGTGGGGGTTACCCGCTTATATTTTTATCAGGGGGATTTACTATGGATTGGGCCATGATTCTGGCTATAGTGCCGGGACTTATAGTTTTGTTTTACGTTTACAAGAAGGACAAGGTTGAAAAAGAACCCAGAAAACTGCTCGTAAAATTGCTTATTTTTGGCGCACTTTCCGTAATTCCTGCCATTATCTTTGAAGTGGTGGGAGAGGAAATTCTTAACTCTGGACTGACCGACGGTATGAGTTATATTGCGCTTGTGGCAATCGACAATTTTCTGATTATCGCGCTTGCCGAGGAATTTTGTAAGTATATGTTCTTAAAGTGCGGCTCCTGGAAGCATCCTGCTTTTGACTACAGATTCGATGCGCTTGTGTATGCGATATGTGTGGGAATGGGCTTTGCCATTACCGAGAACATCTTCTATGTAATTCAGGACGGACTTGCGGTTGCGGCATTCAGAGCGGTTACATCGATACCCGGTCATGCATGTTTTGCCATCAGCATGGGTATTTATTACGGCGAGGCCAAACTCATGGAGAAGATAGGCTATACTCAAAAGTCCAAGGCTTTGCGCAGGATGGCTCTTTGGGTGCCTGTGCTCATGCACGGATTCTACGATTTCAGCCTTTCCGTTGATGCGTGGTGGATGGTAGCCATTTTCTTTATCTATATTATCGCTACGGATATAGTGATTATCATGAAAATAAGGAAGTACTCCCGCGAGGATGCGCCGCTGGATCCCGATTTGGAAGAGAAAGAAAGCGCAGCGGCGACTGTGAGTGAAGCGGCAACGGTAGCGGAAAATAATAACGGGGCTGAATAACAGCCCCGCTTTTCTTTTGCATTGTCAGCATTATTTTATCAGTAGCCTATGCATTTAAGCAGCCGGTCTATGAGTTCCGCATTCTTTACAGAGAATTCGGGAGTAATAAACTGAGGCTTGCCGGTTAAAATGCTCTCTCCCAGGGAGGTAACCTCAAGAGCATAATTGGAAGGCGTGTTTATCATTCTGGTGATGGGACGGCCTTCCGAAATAATGTTATAGGTCAGGTCGCCTGATGCATTGTAAGGCACCATTGAATGGATGTCGCCTTTGGTACCGTGTACGTAGAGGCGGTCGAAACGGGCGTTGGAATCCTTGCCTAACACCATTCCTACGTCAAAAGCGGCTCTTGCGCCGTTCTTAAAGCCTATTATGGCTCCCGCAAAGGCATCTACGCCTTCATCGGTCATTTCGGCCACACATTTCACATAATCAATTTCAGAATCTATCAAAGAAAGAATCATGGTGGTGCAGTAGCAGCCCACATCATAAATCATGCCTCCGCCAAGTTCTTTGTGAAGGCGGAAGTCTTCTTTGTACCCCTGAGTCATGAAAGAGGTGTCCACGTACATGGGCTCTCCGATGAGTCCGCCCTTGACGTCCGAAATGAGGGATTCCATGTAAGGGCTGTGAAGGTATGCAAAAGCCTCCATGAGGATACAGCCGGTTTCGCGAGCCACTGCGTACATCTCTCTTGCATCATCGGCATTAAGTGCCATGGGTTTTTCACACAGAACATGTTTGCCTGTTCTTAAGGATTTGATAACCCATTCTTTGTGAAGGTTATTGGGCAGGGGAATGTATACTGCCTGAACCTCCGGATCGTTAATAAGTTCATCGTAACTTAAGTAACTTTTTTTGAAGCCGAAGCGGTTTACAAAGTCATTAACCTTCTCAGGACTTCTGCCGGCTATGGCATAGACTTCACAGTTGTCAGCAAGAAGCATTCCGGGAATAGTGCAGCCTTTTGCAATGCCCGCAGTACCTAAAACTCCCCATTTTACCTTGTTCATGGCAATTTACCTCCTGAAAATTTAATCTGAATTTAATTTTTAAAGTATGAATTTCGCCCGGATTCTTCAAGTTCTTTCTTGAAGGCTTCGGGGTTTTTTAAGTAGTAATCCTGATGATATTCCTCGGCGGGGTAGAAGGACTTAAAGGGCTCCAGGGCTATGGCAGGCTTGCGTCCCGACTCCTGTTCAAGGGCATCAAGTGCCTTCAGAGCTGCCTGATGCTGAGCCTCGTCCGTATAATAGATAGCCAGGGTGTAGGAGAAACCTTTGTCGATAAACTGTCCCTCTGAATCGAAAGGGTCTACATTGGCAAGATAAATCTCAAGTAAGGTTTCGTAATCGGTTTGTGTCTCGTCGTATTCCACACAGATGGTCTCCCTGTGACCGGTTTTCTGAGCTTTCACATCCGCATATGTGGGATTGACTTCATCGCCTCCGCTGTAACCGCTTATGACCGATGAGGCTTTGTAGATTTTAAATATTGGAGTAATGCACCAAAAGCATCCTCCTGCAAAATAAGCTTTCTTCATAGTACCAATATCCCTTTTTGGCTTCCGAAAAACGCATTACGGAAGAAATTTGCAATAACACAAGATTAAATTGTTATTTACATTTATGATTTTAAAGG
>CAMNCH010000155.1 GCA_946534145.1 uncultured Lachnospiraceae bacterium | reverse complement strand
ATTCTGATTCTTGACGAGGCGACTGCTTTTGCCGACCCCGACAACGAAACTAAGGTGCAGGCGGCTTTTGAGGAACTTTCAAAGGGCAAGACCCTTATTATGATAGCCCACAGACTCAGCACCGTAATGAACGCTGACAAGATATTTGTAATGGATGACGGAAAATGCATCGAATCCGGCAACCACGATGAACTAATGAGCAAAAACGGTCTGTATAAGCGAATGTTTGACGAATATACAAGATCCGTTGAGTGGAAGGTAGGTGCATAAGATGATAGAAAAATTACAGCATAAATACGCCCTTTCAAGGCAGGGCGCGGTGGATATGGTGAAGGCATGCGCCTGTGTCATGGTCACCAATATTATTCTGATGATGTCGGCGGGAGTTCTTTATACGCTCATAAAGGACCTCTTAAACAATAACCTCGGTAAAGACAGAATTCCCTTCTATGCCATAAGCTCTGTGGCAATACTGGTGCTTGTCTTTATCACTAACTTTATTCAGTACAATGCTACTTTCCTTACAACGTACAGAGAGAGCGGCGTAAGAAGAACGGCCATTGCGGAGAAACTCAGAAAACTTCCTCTTTCCTACTTTGGGAAAAAGAACGTGGCCGACCTCACCACCAACATTATGGGTGACTGCGCCATGATTGAAACCGCTTCAAGCCACTGGATTCCGGAACTTATAGGTGCTGTTGCATCTGTGTGCCTGGTGGGCATCAGCATGTTCTTCTTCTTTGACTATCGTATGGTGCTTGCAAGCTTCTGGGTAATACCGGTTGCCTTCATCATCGTTATAACCTGCTCCGGCGCGGAAAAGAAAGTGGCCCGTAAAAATCACGCTATTAAACTCGACATGGCAGACAGCATTCAGGAGTGCCTTGAGTCCATCAGGGATTTGCGCGCCAACAATGCAGAGAACAGATACATGGCGGAACTGGACGGAAAGATTAAAAAGGTTGAGAAGTTTGCCCTTTTAACAGAACTTAAAATGGCCGTATACGTTAACTCTGCGGCAATAGTACTTAAGCTTGGAATCGGAACCACGGCGGTTGTGGGAGGCATTCTTTTTGCAAAAGGAGAAATCGACCTTCTGACCTTCTTTATGTTCTTAATGCTTGTGGCAAGACTTTACTCGCCCATGGAAATTTCACTTCAGAATTTCGCGGCCATTATTGCTGCGGGGGTTCAGTGCGAGAGACTTGACGAGGTATTGTCACACGAGATTCAGACCGGTGCGGAAGAGATAAAGAACAACGGCTACGACATTGTATTCGACCATGTGGGCTTTAAATATTCCGACGATACCGATGTGCTTAAGGACGTAAGCTTTACCGCAAAACAAGGACAGGTTACGGCTCTCATAGGACCTTCCGGCGGCGGTAAAACCACCATTTCAAGACTGGCTGCAAGATTCTGGGATGTTAACGGCGGAAAGATTACTCTCGGCGGCGAAGACATTTCGAAGGTTGACCCGGAAACCCTTCTTTCCAAGTATTCCATCGTATTTCAGGATGTTACCCTCTTTAACAATTCAGTTATGGAAAACATCCGAATCGGCAAAAATGGAGCCACCGACGAAGAGGTCATGGAGGCTGCAAAGCTTGCCAACTGCGACGAGTTTGTAAATCTTTTGCCCGACAAGTACAACACGAATATCGGTGAAAACGGAAGCGAACTCTCGGGTGGCGAAAGACAGAGAATATCCATTGCAAGAGCATTCTTAAAGGATGCGCCCGTCATTCTTTTGGATGAGGCTACGGCATCACTTGATGCGGAAAACGAAACAGCCATTCAGGAGGCTCTTTCAAGACTTATAAAGAACAAGACCGTCATGATAATCGCTCACCGCATGCGTACCATAGCGAATGCGGACCACATCGTAGTGCTTAAAGACGGTGTAGTGGCCGAGCAGGGAAGCCCGACGGAACTGGCCGCATATGACAGCATTTACAGCAGAATGACAAAACAGCAGATGATTTCGCAAAACTGGAGAATGTAATTATTTAAACAGAGAATGGAGATATAAAGATGGATAATAACAATCGTTTAAACGCTAAAGATCTTATAAACGTAGGAATCTACACAGCCATATGCGCAGTAATATGCTGCGCCGTAGCCATGACCGGCGTAATACCGATTATGATGGTACTTCTTGTGGTTTTTGTACCGCTTCTTACGGGAATACCTTATATGCTGTTCCTTACAAAGGTTAAGAAATTCGGCATGATACTTATTCTGAATGTGCTCATGGGCGCCTTTATGTGGCTTACGGGCATGAGTTACTACGCACTTGTTGTGGGAATCGTGACCGGTCTTATAGCTGAATTCATTTATAAAGCAGGCAATTACAAAAGCAAGAAGCTTGGTGTTTTGGCATATGCGGTATCGGGCATCTACTGCTGGGCAAATTACTTGGGCATTTTCTTAAATGCGGAAGCATACTTTTCCACAAGACAGAACTTCGGACAGGAGTACATCGATGCGGTAACCGGGCTCCTTCCCATGTGGATGTGCCCCGTTTTGCTGGTGGTTGACTTTGTATGCGGCCTTATAGGCGGCTGGGTAGGAACCAAGGTACTTAAGAAGCATTTCGAAAAGGCAGGTATAGCCTGATTATGGAATACAGACTTGACAGGAATGCCCACTCGCTCTTAGATCCGAGGACAAAACTGTTGCTTCTTTTTACAAGCTCGGTGTTTGTAATCGGAACCGCAGGTGGCAGGCAGATGGTAATTTTCTACTGGATACTGGTCTATCTTCCCGTTCTTTTGCTGTTTGCGGAAAAAGAATGGAAAGCGGGAACAGTGGCTGTGGCCGTATATGTGGGAAGTTATTTTGCTCAGAGGGCACTTCAGCACGATTTGACGGCGGTGGAATCGGTTTTGGCACTTATGCTTTTTATTCTCACGAAGATTCTGCCTACGGTGATTCTGGCAAGGTATATCGTTAAGACCACCAAGGTTTCAGAATTTATTACGGCGATGCATCGTATGCACGTTACGGACAAGATTACCATTCCCGTCAGCGTTATTTTCAGGTTCTTTCCCACTATCGGAGAAGAATCCAAGGCCATAAACGATGCCATGCGCATGAGAGGGATAGAAATGGGGGCCAAAAAGGCGACAGAAGCGGTGGAATACAGAATGGTTCCCCTTATCGCCTCCTGCTCCATTATCGGGGAAGAACTGTCTGCCGCTGCCATGACCCGCGGCCTTGATATGGGCAAAAAAAGAAGCTGCATCTGGAATATTAAATTCAGACTTCAGGATTATGCTGTAACAGCGCTTTGTTTTGCCTGCTTTGTGTGGTGGGGGATCGGAAGGTTTTTCGTATGATTTGTTTTGACAATGTTTCTTTTAAGTACACAAAAGAATGTGAGAGCCTTAAAGGAATAAACCTCACTGTAAAAGAAGGGGAAGTGGTGCTGGTGTGCGGCCCTTCGGGATGCGGCAAGACTACTCTGATAAGGTGCGTTAACGGATTGATTCCGCACTTCTATCAGGGGGAGCTTACGGGTACGGTTTCGGTAAACGGAACGGATGTAGCAGGTACAACGCTTAGGAAGCTTTCAAGGCATGTGGGGACTGTTTTTCAGAATCCCCGCAGTCAGTTTTTTAACGTCGATACCACAAGCGAGCTTGCTTTCGGCTGTGAGAATTTCGGCCTTGAGCCAGGTGATATCGAACAAAGAATAAATACCGTTGCAAACAGGCATGACCTGGGTCCGTTAATGGACAGAAGCATCTTTAAACTGTCAGGCGGAGAAAAGCAGAAGATAGCCTGCGCAAGCATCGCTGTCGAGCCGGTGGATGTGATAATACTTGACGAGCCCTCGGCCAACCTTGATTACAAGGGGATGTGCGAGCTGCAAAAGATGATAGCGGCATGGAAAGAAGAACATAAGACCATACTGATAGCGGAGCACAGAATATCCTACCTGCTTCCCTACATTACCCGTGCGATTTTAATGAACGAAGGCGAGATAGCGGAAGAATATACCGCGGAAGAATTCGCGGCACTTTCTGAGGAAACTCTTCACAGTCTGGGTTTAAGAGCCGAAGGAATGTTAAATCCCATGGACATAACCGTGGATAAGGTCAAAAGCGGAAATTCTTCCGAAAAACTGATTCTGTCAAACATGAAATACGCTTACAAGAGGGAGAAACCTGTTTTTGACATTCCTCATATGGAGATTCCGGCGGGAGAGATCATAGCGATTACCGGCGTAAACGGAGCCGGCAAATCAACTTTTTTAAGATGCCTGTGCGGTATGGAAAGGAGGTGTAAAGCAACAATTCAAGCAGGAAAAGAAACCTGGAACAACAAGCAGAGACGCAGGAATATTTACATGGTTATGCAGGATGTGAACCATCAGCTCTTTACCGACAGCGTACTTGAGGAAGTCATGATTTCTCAGGAGAAAGAAGACAGGGATGAGGCTCTTAAGATACTTGAAAGCCTTGACCTTTCTGAGTATGCGGACAGGCACCCGCTTTCTTTGTCGGGAGGACAGAAGCAAAGAGTGGCGGTGGCATCGGCAATAGCTTCGGAAAGAGACATCATTTTATTTGACGAACCCACCAGCGGACTGGATTACAGACACATGCTCCGGGTATCTGAAGTTTTACGGAAGTTAAGGGAAAAGGGAAAAACGGTAATAATTGTAACCCATGATGCGGAGCTTATTAAAAGCGCCTGCACATATACGTTACCTTTTGGAACAATTAAGCTA
>CAMNCH010000154.1 GCA_946534145.1 uncultured Lachnospiraceae bacterium | reverse complement strand
GCCTTAGACATAAGTTCCTTGCCATATACGTTGTCGGAACCGCTGTTTGCGGAATTGCCTTCGAATTCAATACCCTGAAAGCCGTTACCGATCATACCGCAGGAGTATAAGCAGTTGTAAGGAATTGAGTTAAAGTCAAGTCCGTCGGGATAATGGGCCTTGGTGTGGTCTTCGTTCCACTCATAGTCCTGACCTTCTGCGCCGTAGATAAGTGTATCCCAGATGAATTCATCTGTGTATAAAAGGTTAATGAATCTTGCTGCTGCCGCAGGATCTTTACAGGAGTGTGAAATACCTATACCGAGTGTATCTGTTGCAAGGTTATCGATTGCAATCGAAACCGCACCAAACTCTGCGCCGTATGTATTCTGCTCCGTAAACATTTCGGAAATGGCATCAACATTTGCGGAATGTCCCATGATAACTCCCTTGGAGGAACCGCTCATAACAACTGCGTCGTGTGATAAGGTGTTGGCTGAACCTTCGGGATCTGCATAACCCTTCTGACGGAATTCGTACGCTTTGTAAATAGCGTTCTTGTAGGCGTCTGACTCATAGTAATTGATAAGCTGTGTGCTTTCGCCTACTGTTGCGGTGTAAGTGCCAACCTGAGAAGTCTTGGTATATGAGTTGTAAAGCATATTGAACTGGTCACAGTATACGAGGAATCTCTCATCGGGATACTTGGCCTTAAGCTGTGCAAGTGCATCGCTTAAAGTGTCCATATCTTTAACCTTGGAGATATCAACGCCGCTTGCGTCAACCAGATTCTTATCATATATAAACTTCCAGTCAAGAACAGTACCGAAATATCTGGGAACCATGTAAAGGTGTCCGGAAAGCCTACCGCTTCCTACGATATTACCAATCAAATCAAGTGTAGGCTTAAGTTCTGTACCCATGTAATCATCAAGGGGAATGATGTAACCCTGGTTAGCCCAGTCGGAAAGTGAGAATACCTGAACAATGTCGGGTGCTTCGTCGCCACCGCTTGCAAGTTCCATGGGAATCTTCTGAAGATAGTCACCGATGGATGTAATCTTAAGGTGAATCTTGTAGCCCTCTTCATGAAGAGTATTCTTAAGATAATCGTTGATTACGTCTTCAACCTTCTGTGTAGCTTCAAGTGAAGGTACGATAAATAATGTAGACATGTCGAGTGTGATTACGGAAGGCTCTGCAGTAGTGGTTGTACCTGAACCTGACTTGCTGCTTGCAGAAGTGCCGCCTCCGTTTGATGTTTCCTTACCGCAGCCGGCTATCATTGTGAAAGCAAGTGCCATAGTAAGAACCAGTGCTAAAATTTTCTTTTTCATAGAGTCTACCTCCTCCTTTAGTAACTCCATTAAAACATATTCAAAAAAAGTATACTTTCAAAAATGTCACATCGATTTCTAAATAAAAACTCTCTCTGCGCAAAATCAAAAATCGACAACACTTTTTTAATATTTTTACGCCAACACCCTATATTACAATGAAAACAGAAAATTGTAAGCACATTATTAAAATGAAAAACGGAGGTTACAAATGTCTACACATTACGTCAGATTCCGTTCCGAGTCCCTTATGCGAAACGGAGAATTCTACATTCATCTTGCGGAAAAAGAAGTACCCTTCTTTATGCAGGGCAACCCCTACTATAACAGGAAAGCCAAAACATTGATACTTCTTCACGGCTATTCCGGTGACTGCACCGACTGGCTGTACAATGCGCCTTCTTTGGACTTTAGCCTTAAATACAATTTAAATGTGGTAATGCCTACAGGTGGACTTGGTTTCTATCTTGATAAGGAAGCTACGGGGTATCGTTATTGTTCTTTTATAGGTAAAGATTTGATTAAGTATCTTCGCGATACTTTTGAAATTGCGCTGACTCCCGAAGATACCATTATAGGAGGCCTTTCCATGGGCGGGTTCGGCGCACTTCACACCGGCTTCGCATTTCCGGAAACCTTCGGTGGCGTGTTGGCTCTTTCTTCGGCACTAATTACCTATACCATTCACACTTTCAAGCCGGAGACCGATCCCGTAATGGCCAATTACGAATATTACGTAGATACTTTCGGACCCCTTGATAAAGTACGCGGAAGTGCGGCGGACCCTGAGTTCTTATTTAAAAAGAACGCTGATACAGGCGTTAAAAATCCCGCAATTTACATGGCTTGCGGTACGGAAGACTTTCTGATAGAGCCCAACCGCCTGATGAGAGATTTTCTTTCGACGCAGAACGCTGACTTTAAGTATGAAGAAGGTCCCGGAGTTCACGACTGGAATTTCTGGACTCCTCACGCTTACACAGGAATTGAATATTTGTTAAATAAATTATCTTAAGGAGAGGATTATCATGACAGATTTTGAGAATGCTAAAGTCAAAGTTAAACAAGGCTGGCTCCAGGGTTACTCTAAAGAAAACGTTAAAATCTTTAAAGGTATCCCCTATGCGGCTCCCCCTGTAGGCGAACGTCGCTTTAAGAAGCCTGAAGATCCCGAATGCTGGCGCGGAGTAAGAAAAGCAACTCAGTACAGCGCTGCTGCCGTTCAGCACGTTATGGAAATGGCTGATATGCCGGCTAATGTTCACGGAGTACCCCAGTTTATGGCTCCCTCACAGTACGAGGAAGATTGCCTGTACCTTAACGTTTGGACACCCGCAACAGAGCCTGACGCCAAGCTTCCCGTATTCGTATGGATCCACGGAGGCGGAATGGTGGCCGGAAGCGGTTGCGAAGTAGTATGTGAAGGCATCGGATTTGCCAAAAGAAAAGATATCGTGGTTGTTACCATTAACTATAGGCTCGGATTCTTCGGTTTCTTTGCCCATCCTGACTTAACCGCCGAGGCGGGCGGAACCAGCGGTAACTACGCGCTTTACGATATGAGAAAGGCCTGTCAGTGGGTTAAAGAAAATATCGCTGCATTTGGCGGTGACCCCGACCGTATCACAGTTGCCGGTCAGTCAGGCGGTGCGGCAGGAACAGGAGCGCTTCACGCATCTCCCCTTATGAAGGGTCTTATCAACCGTGTATCCATAGAGAGTGGTCCCATCTACTGGGGCTTCATGCAGCCCGGTCCCCGCGAGAACATGGAAAAACTCGGTGTTGAATATATGGACTACATCGGATGCAAGAGCATCGAGGAACTTCGTACCCGCGAAACCTGGGAGCTTTTCGACAAATATGAAGAGTTCCAGCGCTCAAAGGGCATCGGTCCTATGGGCTTTGGCTTCACCTTCTGTGTAGACGGTGAGTTCATTCCCAAGCCTTATTCAGAGATTATGGATGCAGGCGAGTTCAATGACTTTGATGTACTCATGGGCTCCTGCGCTCAGGAATTTCCTGCGGTTGACGCTTCCAAGTATTCTGTCGGAGAATTCCACAAATACCTCGAAGAAGCATTCCCCGATAATGTCGAAAACATGAAGAAATGGTATCCCGCATCCAACGGTATTGAAGCCGCCAAGCAGGTATCCACCATCGCCTCCGACATTATGCTCCTTGGCAGTGCCAAAATCGGTGAGCTCTGTGCCGGCCGCGGCAAGAACGCTTACATCTGGCTCATGAGCAAGGAAAACGAAACCGAGCGCGGACATAACGAAGGCTCCCCTCACTGTGCCGAAATGCCTTATGTATTCGGCCGTGTGGATTCCGGTGAGCGTAATCCTTTCTTCCCTTATCATTGGGTAGGCGCCGATTATGATTTCATGGAACTCATTCAGGGCTACTGGTATTCTTTTGCAGCTACCGGTGATCCAAACGGTGATGGAAGACCCACTTGGAAGAAGTACACCGATAAGTTCGACATCATCAACTTAAACAACAATACAGCGATGATTCCCTCCGATGATCAGGCCAAATACAATTACTACTACGAAAAGCTTCAGAGCAACGATTTCGTAATCACCCTGTTCGGAGCTCCCAGATTCACACCCAAGAAATAAACGTCTTCTTCATAATTTGTTCCTACAACGAAAAGGGCGAGACAGGTAATGCTGCCTCGCTCTTTTGCAATTTAGTTTACATAATGTATCGCAAGTTATTGCGATTATGACCCTGCGGCTCAATTTATACGTGCAGGGTCATTGTTTATTTTACCGCAATTCTATCGTATTGACCCTATTAGCAACTATTACAGCACAGGGTCAACCTGTGTCAACAGATAATAGCGTTTGCGGTTTACATAATTTAAAACAGTATGACCCCGGAGACTTATTTTAGTCACTGGGGTCATATTTATCACTTTATCTCATATGTTTCTTTCTCAAAGTCCACATACAGCGCTGCCGTAGCCTTATCATTGGCCCAGATAATGTTCATCTTGGAGTCGCCGCAGTTAATTGTAATCTTGGCATCCTCGGTGAATGCGGGGCAGGTGTTGCGGAAGCGGAGCATTTCGAGCTGCTTCTTGACTACCGGCTTATCGAGTAATTCGCGAGCTTCAGTCAAAGAAAGGTTCGTGCGGTTGATTTCCTTGTGACCGCCTGCACCTGCACGCTTCATGGCTTCGTAATCGTTCTTGCCGGCAAAGAGATCAAGATACCATATCTGAGGCTTGCCGGGCATGAAGAGCTGAATAGCCCTTGCCATAAGCATACGCTGCTCGCTCTCGCCGAGAGCACTGAAATACGTAGCATTAACCTGATAATAAACATTCTTGGCGCCGTGAAGGTCTTTCACATAGCCACCACGCTTAACAACTGTATCTATAAGGTTCTGTATATCTTCTTCGGGAAGCAGGCCTTTTAAATCCAGAAGCGGTATACCGTCATGGCAGCCAAGCATATT
>CAMNCH010000153.1 GCA_946534145.1 uncultured Lachnospiraceae bacterium | reverse complement strand
GCGGGACTAAACTCCATGATTGAGCCGTTTTTGTCCTTGGAACCGAAGCTTGTTACAGCCTGACCGCGGTTAACGTAGTGGCACCAGATGGGGATTCCCTTTATTCCCGCAATTCCCGGCAGGAAACTTGCGAAAGTACTTTTCTTTGCGTAGTTTTTCATATACTCTCCTTATCCTAAAATGACTTTTATAAAGTTCTTCCTGTCTTTCTTTAAAAGTTCCGTATTCTTTAAAACTGCCTTGTTACCGTCGCAGGTAAGGGGCTCTCTGTCGTTTAATACGGCGCTGACTATCTTGTATTCGCCGTAGTCGCTTCGGCCGGGATTAATGTATTCGACGAAAAGCTCGGTTCCTTTAAAGGGAAGACTTATTGCGCATTTTCCTTCGGCGTCAAACTGTTCCTTTAAGAGCCTCGGGGTAATGGTTAGGTTACCGTATTCGCCTTCGATTCCGTACATTTTGGTCACAACCGTGAGCACGTACCAGCTGGCTGCGCCGGTTAAGAACTGGTAAAGGCCTCTTCCGCCTTTTCCGAAGTACTCGGGAATTCCCGGGTAAATCCTGCTCTTTTCAAAGTTCACCGACTGCTTGTATAAAGCGTTGAGAGCTTTGAAGCCTTCTTTGGCAAAGCCCTGTGAGTAAAGAGCGTATGCGTACATGACTGCCATGTGGGAGAATACCGCGCCGTTTTCTTTTTCCCCGTAGGCAAAGAAGAATGCGCGTCCCATGTCATGAAGACCCTTCTTAAAGTCCGTGTTTAAGCGATAGCCCCCAAAGTCCTTGTCATAGAGGAGCTTGTCGGCACTCTCGGCAATAGCCTTGGTCATTTCGTAATCGGCCACGCCTGACATAATGGCGAAAACCTGTCCCGTAAGGGTCATCTGAGGAGGGTTGACTCGCTCGAGGGCGGTTCCGGTATTGTCGTAATAACCGTTGAAGCGTTTGAAGCCGTCATCCTCTATCCATTCCTGTCTGCGAAGAAGCTTAAAAAGAAAATCGGCCTTGCTGTCCATGTTTGCGGCCAGCGCCTTGGTTTTAAAGGACTTCTTTTTGCCGCTTACAAAATGTACTACGCTGTCAAGGTAGGTATTTAAGATGCCTTTCTTGTGATTGATGGATTCGTATACGTCGTCATTGTCCGAAAGAAGCGTCTCAATTTCTTTTAAGAGTTCCACGGACTTAACGCCTGATTCATCAAGCTTATAAAGAAGCCTTGCCAAAGTACGGAGGTTACCGGCATAGGCGTGGGTAAAGGCTACGCTTTCGCCCTTGTCGGGAGCCATGTCCAGGGCATCGTTCCAGTCGGCGCCCCGAAGTCTGATAATGTTGTGGTCCCCAACCTCCCAGAATTCCGTAAGGGTCTCAAGGAGCAGATGCTCAAGGATGGTACCTTCGTAAATCTTTGATTCTATGGTCTCCTGCTTTAAGGTGACTTTGTCCCAGTCGGCATCCTGCGCGGTTCCTCTCTTAACGAGGCCGTCCTTGTAGTAGTCCGTTTCCCTTAAGAGGAAGTTAAGGTCACCGGTCTGGTTGATATAAAAATCGGTGGTAAGAAGGGGCCAGAAGCCGTGGTCCATCCAGACTCTGGGGATACCGTTTCTGTCTGCCTTAAACTCACCGGGCTTGTCGCCTATGATGGTGGCGTTGGTACCGTCCGCCCTTATACCTTTAAAATTGTTAAAAAGAAGGTGCGAGGTGGTCTCCGGGTCCGAAAGCACCAGTGCCAGGCAGTCCTGCCAAAGGTCTCTGAAGCCCTTTCCTCCTCGACCGTAATCGTGATGAGGCAGGAAGGAACATCCGAAGAGACGTCGTAATTCCGGCTGAAAGCTTACAAAACGTAAAAAGCCGTCGTAGGTTTTGTCTGCGGTGCGTGTCTGAAGTGAGGCTTTCTTTTGCCAGTAAATTCTGGTATCCTCATAAGCCTTCATAACCTCTGAAAGGCTGTTAAAATCGGTGGATTTTGGGCTTTCGGGATTGGAATTGTCGGTAATACCCGTTATTGTTATGTAAACTGCTTCTTCCTTGGGGGCAAGTTCTTTTTTCTTAAAAAGCATGGCTCCCATGGTTTCGCCGCCTGCGGTTTTGTAGCCTTCTTTTACGCCTTTTTCTTTGTTTACGAGGGAAAGAGGCATTTCAAGATTGCCGCCCTCTCCCACGAAGTCCTTCACTTCGGGAAAAAAGCCCACGGGCACTTCACCGGTGGCGGTAATGGCCTCGGCGTAGTACAAAACGTTATTGACCTTGTGGCCGCGCTCGTCAAAAGAAAGGGTCGGCGACACGCTTACGCCCCTCTTAGTCACATAAATTCTGTTAAGAAGACTTGTTACGTGCCTGTGATCTCTAAGGTTATCTGCGCTTCTTCCGTAGATGGGGAAGGCTCCGCAAAAACTGATTTTGACGGGGCTCTTTAAGTTATTCTTCACCGTAACCACGTGTATTTCGCAGTTTTTATCTACAGGAATAAAGGACAGAACCGATGCACTTAAGGCTTTGTCGGCGGAGGTTCTTTCAATCCTGTGCCACATGAAGCCTGCGGTGACGGTGGTTTTTTCTTTGTCCTCCGCCATCTGCCAGACAGAGTCGCCCGTAACCGACCAGGGATTCTTTTTGTCCCTTAGTATCCAGAAATTTCTGGAATAGCGTTTCTCAGTGAGGTCCTCGATACTTGCGGGCTCAAAAAGAAAGGTGTTCTGGTCAAGCTTACTGTCACCCGTAAGCTTCGGCGTAACGCAGGCTTTAAGTCCCGCTTCGCTTCCAAGGGGATAGTAAAGGCCCGTGACCTTGTCGGCATTTTCCAATGTAAAAGCCGTATAATCGTCGTTAAAATACATGTTTATGTCCTTTCATCCGATGTGTTTATTAATTCCCATGCTACAAGGGTAGAAAAAAAGAACCTTCCGAAAAAGGTTCTTTTTGTTAAAAGGGTGTCTATTTTTTACTGTGACAAATCTTTCTTCTGATAAACCCTTACGTAGTCCACCAGGTATTCGGCATTGTCAAAGTCGGTGGAATCGTCGGGGCTTCCGGGCCAGTCTCCGCCCACAGCCATGTTAAGAATGATGTGGAAAGGCTTGTCAAAGGGTGCCGGAAATTTGGCGGGCACCTGACCGTGGTTTTTGGTAAACCATTCGGTGGCGGTGTAGATGTGTTTGTCATCTATGTAAAATCTTATTTCTCCCGGCTCCCACTCCACGGAAAACTCGTGGAAGGCTTCGCTAAAGTCCGCTTCTCCCTCCGGAATCTTTAGTATACCCTGTTGAGAGGAATGGGGAAGGCCATAGTGGATGGTAGAGTAAGCGGTTTTTGTGTCATGGCATACCACTTCCATGATGTCTATCTCGCCGCCCAAGGGCCACTGGCCGTATTCTGCGTTTGAGGCAGGCATCATCCAAGCGGCGGGCCACAAGCCTCTGCCCTTTGGAACCTTCGCCCTCACTACTACCTTCCCGTATAAGAAAGTCATGGCATAATTGGTATTCATGCGGCCGGAGGTATACTTAACGGCTCCGTTGTCAGCAACCGTCTTAATGGCTTTAATCACCAGATTTCCGTCCCGCAGAAAAATATTGTCCTTATTAATCACATATTCCTGAAGCTCGTGATTTACAAAGCCCGGCTTGTGAGCCTCCACGGTCCAGGTTTTGGTATCAAGCTTCTCTCCGTCAAATTCATCATGCCAGAAAAGGTCATAGCCCTCGATTTCCGTGACGGTTTCAGTATTAACATTCATAATCTCTTCTCCCTCGTTTTTTGCGGCGCCACAGCCGGTGAGTGTCAGTCCGAAGAGAAGTGCCGCCGCATATACAAGCCCTTTTTTCATTATTTTTCCCTTTCGTATTTACTATCGATTTTAGGCTTCAACCCTCGGCAAAAGAAGATAAAGATTTTTATGAAGGTGTGTTTTTTATGTTTTTTCTGAGATACATGGTTATGACAGGCTTGCTTTTTCTGTCTTAGCTGTGCTATTATGTGGGTTCTCGGTTAAGGGAAGAAAGAAGGCTTTATGCAGTTAAGCGGAAGTTTGTATCTGGTGCTTGCGATTCTTTCAAGCGCCGCAATGACTATAGTACTTAAGATTTTTAAAACCGAAGGCCACAATCGTTATGCCATAATACTGGGTAACTACATCACTTGTATCGTGCTGGGACTTCTTCTTTTGAAGGACAAATCCCTTCTTTATAAAGGCACTCTCCCCACATACATCTGCGGCGGTATCTGCGGCATCCTTTTTGTGGTGACCCTCGTCATGATGCAAAAAAGCATTGAAGCAAACGGCGCCGTAATGACCTCTGCTTTTTCCAAGCTCGGTCTTATAGTGCCCCTTATCATGAGCGTCGTATTGTTTAAAGAAAAGCCCGGTGCCTTTCAGATAGCCGGAACCCTCATAGTCCTGTGCGCCATGTGGGTTATCAATCAAAAGAAAGACGGCGGAAACATTACCGCTCCCGCCGTTTTGTTTATTGTACTCTTATTCACCGGCCTCGCCGACGGCATGGCCAAGGTCTTCGACCATGTGGGCACACGAGATCAGGATTCTTTGTACATCCTTCTGGTATTTGTAACAGCCCTGATTCTTACGGTATTTTTATTTTTCGCAGAGAAAAAAAGAACCGACAAAACCGCTCAGATAAAGGATTTCGCGGCAGGTATCGCAGTCGGTATCCCCAACTATTTTTCATCGCTCCTGCTCCTTAAATCTCTGTCGGCTTTTCCGGCATTTATAGTATATACAGTCTTCTCCACCGGTGCCCTGATGTTAGTCAGCATCGTGGGTGTGGCTTTCTTTAAAGAGAAGCTTCAAAAGAACCACGTGGCGGGACTATTGATGGTGGTTATTGCGCTGGTACTTTTAAATGTCCGGTAGAGATAA
>CAMNCH010000152.1 GCA_946534145.1 uncultured Lachnospiraceae bacterium | reverse complement strand
CTTGAAACCGTTATTTTTCCATCCTCCAGAGGCTGTCTTAACATATCCAGGGTTTCTCTTTTAAACTCAGCCATTTCATCCAGAAAAAGAATGCCTCTGTGACTTAAGGACACAAGTCCCGGTCTTGCTGTACTACCGCCGCCCACAATGGCCTGGGCCGACGCTCCGTGATGAGGGGCAAAGAAAGGGCGCCTTGTAATAAGCGGCGAATCCTTCTCAAGCTTTCCCGCCACGGAAAAAATGCCCGTTACTTCAAGGCTCTCCTCGTATGTGAGTTTGGGCATAATCCCCGGAATCCGGCTTGCTATAAGAGACTTGCCCGTTCCCGGAGGCCCGGTCATTAAAAGATGATGAAACCCTGCCGCAGCAATGGCCGCCGCTCTCTTAACCCCTGCCTGACCCACCACATCTATGAAGTCTTCTTCCGATGAATCCCTGTCGTCGAAGTCCTCCGGGCGCCTTACATAAGACGGTATTACGTGTTCCCCTTCCGCCGGCTCCACCTGCAGATACGCAATCAATGTCGCAAGATCCGTAACGGGTATGATTTCAATGTCCTTAATCATGGACGCTTCCCTTGCGTTGTCTTTGGGGATAATAACCCGCTTGAAGCCTCTTTCTTTGGCCATCTTGACGATAGGAAGAACACCCCTTACGGATGTAACGGCACCGTCCAAAGAAAGTTCCCCAAGCACCAGCGTCCTGTCCGCATCAAAGGCCTCTATATGCCCGAACACACCCAATAACGCCACGGCAATGGGCAGGTCGAAACCGGCACCCGTCTTGTGTTCGTCTGCGGGGCTTAAGTTAATGGTGACTTTCATGGCGGGTATGGATACCCCCGCGTTTTTAACCGCCACTCTTACCCTGTCCTTGGCTTCTTTGACCTCACTTCCCGGAAGTCCTATGATTTCAAATCCCGGAAGTCCCGGGGAAGAGTCCACTTCCACAGTGATAAGGTCGCCGAAAACACCCCCGACTCTGCCGGAGTAAACCTTATAAACCATATTAAATTCAAGTATTCCCGGTAATTCGTGCGAATGCACAACTCACGGATTCTCCGAAGGAACGGAGAATCCGATGTAAGTTAATATATAGCTTATTCTTCTATCTGTCAACAACATGTCTGTTGTCAAGCTTCTTGACCACATCCACTATTTCTATGTCTCTGTTAGCCTGCTCTTCAAGATTAAGTATTCTGTTGGTCTCAAGTTCAAGCACCGTGGGCCTCAATACATCAGCGCCGGTAAGAGCCGTAACCAAAGCTTTTTTACGGTTGTTAAGCATAACAGTGGTGCCGGGCTTTAAAATCTCTATGGAAGCCTCCAAAGCATCCGTAACCTTCATGTCATAAACTTCCGGGCAAGATCTCATGTGCCTTAAAGCCACCACATAGGAATCAGGGTCCTTGCCACCCGATGCATCGATGGCCGTCATGCTGTCAAAAGAATCCGCAACCACCAAAAGTCTGGTAAGAAGATTGGGCTTTTGCACATCAGACTTTCTTAAGAATCTGTGGTCTCTTAAAATTCTGTAGGCGTTTATACAGATATTTACCACCTTAACATCCTCAGGCAGGACATTGTCTATCATTTCAAAGCCCATATCCTGTGCGTTAAAAAGAATACGCTCCGTTTCCTCCGGCGTTTCGCCTTCCAGTATCTTATCGGGCACAACAAATTTACCTATATCGTGAAGGAGTGCGGCCAAAACAACTATTTTTTTCTCCGACTCAACAAGCCCCAGTCTTGAGCCCATAAGGGTTACGAGGCTTGCTACATTAACCGAATGGCTGCACACGTATTCGTCACGGCTTCTGATACTCTGAGGAAACTCTATGCGCTTCTTAAAGCCCCCGGAAGCTGCAATAATGGAGTCAACGATGCTTTCAAGTTTGCGCGCTCTGTGAATGACAAGAATCTCTTTCATCTCGTCTCTTAAAGCGTATACGTTTAAAAACCGTTGCTTCTCATACTCAAATTCCTCTGCGCTCATGGGCGGAAGGGGTTCACCGGGGTCAAGGGCAAAAATGCCCATAACTTTAAGACTGCGGAGCTTAAGAATATCGGCGTCCGTAATCCTTTCATCCCTGTCAAATATCAGGTCTCCCTTTCTGTTGAAAATGGGTCTTCCGATTCGCATTCCCCGTTTTAAATCCATCTCTTTGACGAATCGCATCTGACAATCCCCCGCTTAAATATTTCTGAATTCATTATATCTCGCAGAATATTTTTGTACAATCAACTTTACAATCGAGCAATTATCCTCTGATAAACTCGCTCATGCAGTAATTGGCCACGTCCATCCCTTTATCCGTAAGATATATTCTTTCGCCGTTACAAAGAAGGCCTTCGGACTCAAGTTTCTTTAGCTCCCTGCCGTATACGGCATCGATATCCTCGCCGAAGCGGTCAAAGAAAGCCTCCCTCGTCACTCCCATAACGAGTCTCAGCCCCAGAAACATAAATTCCGCCATGGCATCGTCTCTTGTAAGTTCCTCAACATCAGCCGAAAAATCGCCCTCAATAAACCGCTTCAAATCGCTGTGAGTCTGATATCGCCTGTCACCGTAAAAAGAAGCCGCCGCTATACCAAAGCCGTAATAGGGCACTCTCTTCCAATATCCGAGATTATGCCGACACTCATACCCCAGCCTTGAGTAATTGGATATCTCGTAACGCTCATAGCCGTGCTCGTGAAGATACCTCTTGGTAAGATAATACATCTCTCTTTCCGTATCCTCGTCGGGAAGTCCTTTTCCGCCTGCATATCTGTCAAAAAAAGGTGTTCCCTCTTCGATTATAAGGCTGTAGGCGCTGATATGCTCGGGATTTAAGGCACAGACCCGCTCAAGGGTCTTTTCATAAGACTCAATCGTCTGCCCCGGGAGAGCGCTCATGATGTCGATGTTAATATTGTCAAAGCCCGCCCTCCCGGCATCGTCAAAAGTCTTTAAGAATTCCTCATAGGTATGGAGCCTGGACAGGCACTTAAGTTCACTGTTCTCCGTAGACTGAAGGCCTATGCTTAAGCGATTGATGCCCGCCTCTCTGTATGCCTTGAATTTATCAAACGTTGCGGAGTTAGGATTGGCCTCCATGGTAATTTCCGCATCTTCCGTGAAATTAAAGCTTTCTTTTAGTTTACATAACACAGAAATCAGTAATCTCTCATCCGGCACCGTAGGGGTACCTCCGCCAAAAAAACAAGAGACTATGGGCGTGTCACCCACAGTCTCCTTCATACTGTCAATCTGATTAATAAGCGCCTTAAAATACGCCTCTTTCTCACTGTCAGAGCACGCAAAAGAAACAAAGTCGCAGTAATCGCACTTCTTTACGCAAAAAGGAATATGCACATAAATCTCTGCTTCATTACTCTTCATCTAACTTAAGCACACTCATGAACGCGCTCTGAGGTATCTCTACGTTACCCACCTGACGCATTCTCTTCTTTCCTTCTTTTTGCTTCTCAAGAAGCTTCTTTTTACGTGATATGTCACCGCCGTAACATTTCGCAAGTACGTCTTTACGCATGGCCTTAACGGTCTCGCGGGCTATGACCTTGCCGCCCACAGCCGCCTGAATGGGGATCTCGAACAAGTGTCTCGGAATCTCGTCCTTAAGCTTCTCGCACATTCTTCTGCCGCGTTCGTAAGCGCTGTCCTTGTGAACGATAAAGGAAAGTGCATCCACTTCCTCGCGGTTGATTAAGATATCAAGCTTAACCATCTCCGCACGCTCATAGCCCTTTAACTCATAGTCAAAAGAAGCATATCCGCGGGAGCGGGACTTAAGGGCATCAAAGAAATCGTATATTATCTCGTTAAGGGGAAGTTCGTACTTAATAAGGGCACGGGTCTCCTCCATGTATTCCATGCTGACGTAACGGCCTCTGCGCTGCTGGCAAAGCTCCATAATGGAACCGACGTAGTCCTTGGTCACCATAATCTCCGCATTGACAATGGGCTCCTCCATAAACTCAATGGTGGAAGGGTCGGGAAGATTGGTGGGGTTGGTAAGTTCTATCATCTCACCGTTGGTCTTGTGAACTCTGTAAACAACGCTGGGGGCGGTGGTTACTAGGTCAAGGTTGTATTCACGTTCAAGACGTTCCTGAATAATCTCAAGATGCAAAAGTCCGAGGAAGCCGCACCTGAAACCAAAGCCCAGAGCTATGGATGTTTCGGGCTCATAGAACAGGGATGCATCGTTAAGCTGAAGTTTCTCAAGGGCATCTCTTAAATCCGGGTATTTGGCACCATCTGCGGGATAAACGCCGCAGTATACCATTGACTGCACCTTTTTGTATCCGGGAAGAGGCTCTGCGCAGGGATGCTCCGCATTGGTAATGGTGTCGCCCACTGCAGTATCACGCACGTTCTTAATGGATGCCGTAATGTAGCCTACCATGCCGGCTGTAAGCTCTTCACAAGGGATAAACTGGCCGGCTCCGAAATACCCCACCTCCACAACTTCCGCGGTGGCACCGGTAGCCATCATCTTGATAGGCACGCCTTTTTTGACCGTTCCGTTCTTGATACGTACAAAAGCTATAACGCCCTTGTAAGAGTCATAAAGCGAGTCAAAAATAAGAGCCTGCAAGGGTGCGCTCGAATCCCCCTTGGGCGCCGGAACCTTCTCAACAATTGCTTCAAGCACCTGATCTATATTGATACCGTTTTTGGCCGAAATCAGGGGCGCATCCTGAGCTTCGATACCGATAATATCTTCTATCTCATTGATAACCTTCTCCGGATCAGCACTGGGAAGGTCGATTTTATTGATAACAGGGAACACATCAAGGTCGTGATCCAACGCAAGATAAACATTGGCAAGGGTCTGTGCCTCAATACCCTGAGCCGCATCCACCACGAGTATGGCTCCGTCGCAAGCAGCCAAAGAACGGGACACCTCATAGTTAAAGTCCACGTGACCGGGAGTATCGATTAAGTTAAAAATATACTCCTCTCCGTTTTTGGCCTTATAAACGGTTCTTACGGCCTGAGCCTT
>CAMNCH010000151.1 GCA_946534145.1 uncultured Lachnospiraceae bacterium | reverse complement strand
CTCGATATTGGCAACTTCCAAAAGGGGAGTCTTTCCAATAATCTCTGCTGCTGATTTGTAAATTTTTGACATGTAAACCTCCTTTTGCACCTTCTCTAAGGTGACTTAATTCATTTTCTTTTGTCAATCTTCTTGGATAAGATATTGCCTGTTCCCTGCAGTATCTGCATAAGCACTATAAGCACCGCCACGGTAATAAGCATTATCTTGGTCTCATAACGATAATATCCGTAGCGGATGGCTATGTCACCGAGACCGCCTCCTCCAACGGCACCAGCCATTGCCGAATAACCGAGGATGGTTCCGAGGGAAATTGTTATTCCTACCAAAAGTCCGCTTCTTGCTTCTCCGAGAAGAACCTTTACAATAATGGTCCAATTGCTTGCGCCCATGCTTCTGGCAGCCTCAATCACACCGGGATCCACTTCTTTTAACGAGCTTTCCACTATTCTTGCGATAAAAGGCGCCGCGGCGATTGTGAGAGGAACGATTGTGCCTATGGTGTCGTAGCTTTGTCCCACCACAAACCTGGTGAAGGGAATCAGCAATATCAAAAGAATGAGGAACGGAACGCTCCTTAAAATGTTCACAACAAAATCCGTAATCTTATAGACTACGGGATGGGGCCTTAAACCTGTTTTGTCGGTTACCGCAAGCAGCACACCTACGGGAAGCCCCAATACATATCCGAAAAATGTGGATATGAATACCATTATCAAAGTATCCCTTAATCCTTCCAAAAGAAGGTTTATAAGTACCGAATTAAACTCCATATGCGCCTCCTATGATGTTTCGGACAAAAGTACGTCCGACTGCCCGGTCAAAAGAAGACGCTTTAAAGCTACTGTCTTGGGACTTTCAAAGGTTTCTTTGACCTCGCCGATTTCGGCAATCTTACCCTCCTCAAGCACCAGTACCCTGTCACAGATTTCCTCGATGACACGCATCTCATGGGTTATCAGTACAATGGTGATATTGAAATCTTCGTTAATCTGTTTGAGTAACTTAAGTATAGTATCTGTGGTCTCGGGATCGAGGGCGCTGGTGGCTTCGTCACAAAGAATAATCTCCGGTTCTGCCGCCAAAGCTCTTGCTATTGCCACCCTTTGTTTCTGTCCTCCGGAGAGGGTTGCGGGGTAGGCTTTCGCTTTTTCTTTAAGACCTACAGTATTAAGATACTCTAATGCCTTCTTTCTTGCAATTTTTTTCTTAACTCCTGCTATTTCCATGGGAAAACAGACGTTGTCAAGAACAGTTCTTTGCATAAGAAGGTTATAGTTTTGGAATATCATTCCGATTTTCTGTCTTCTCTTTGTTAATTCTTTTTCTTTTAAATCCTTGAGATTGTCTCCGTCAATGATGATTTCGCCGGAGTCGGGTTTTTCTAAAAGGTTCAAACATCGTACAAGAGTACTCTTGCCTGCACCCGAAAGACCTATAACTCCGAACACTTCACCCTCTTCAACGCTAAAGCTTATATCGCTTACCGCCCGGGTCTTGCCTTCGGGTCCGTCGAATGCTTTTACCAAATGTTCAACCTTTATTTTTTCCACGTTTTAACTCCTGTTTCCGCCCATTGGGGAAGTTTCTGGCTCCCCCGGGCGAAACAAACTTATTCAAAAGGAACAACTGCACCGTCGTAGGTTGCCTTAATGTAGTCTTTGATTGCATCGGACTTAAGTACTTCTACCAAAGCTTTGATTGCAGGGTTTTCTTCGTTGCCTTCTTTGACAGCGATTACGTTAACGTAAGTGGATGCTGCCTCGGAATCGCTTGCTTCGTATGCGATGGAATCCTTGCCTACGGAGAAACCTGCTTCAAGTGCGTAATTACCGTTTAATACTACGAATGCCACTTCGTCCTTAACTCTTGCTACCTGAGCTGCTTCAAGCTCTTTAATCTTAACGTTGTAAGGGTTCTCTACGATGTCAAGAACGGTAGCGGTGAGGCCTGCGTTTTCTTTTAACTTGATTACGCCGTTTGCTTCAAGCAAAAGAAGGGCTCTTGCTTCATTGGTGGTGTCGTTGGGTACTGCGATGGTGTCGCCGTCAGCGATATCGGAAAGAGAAGCCTTCTTGCCGGGATAGATACCGAAGGGCTCATAGTGAATGCCGCCTGCGTTTACAAGATGGGTCTTCTGTTCGTCGTTAAAGCTGTTAAGATAAGGAATGTGCTGGAAGTAGTTGGCATCAAATTCGCCGCTTTCAACTACGAGGTTGGGCTGTACGTAATCTTCGAATTCAACGATGTCAAGTTCATAGCCTTTGTCGCTTAAGAGTTCTTTTGCCTTGGCAAGAATCTCTGAGTGAGGAACGGGTGATGCCGCAATCTTTATAACAACCTTCTCAGCGGGTTCAGCGGTGTTTGTGGCAACGGGTGCTGCGGTAACGCCGCCTTCAACTACAAGGCTGTCTTCATAGTCAAGACCATAGGTGTCAACAAGTGTAGCTTCGTAGTCCTTGTGGAAGAAATTCTCACTTGCAAGGCCTTTGATTTCGTCATTGATGAAAGTAAGAAGTGTGGTGTTTCCTTTAGTTACTGCGGGAGCGATGGTGTCCTGGCTGCCGAGAGAAGGAATACCTACGGTGTAGCCTTCGTTCTGAAGTGCAAAAGCAATAACTTCTGTGTTGTCGTTGGCCCATGCTACTGCGGTGCCGTTTTCGAAAGCGTTCTTGGCATTTGCATAGGTGTCGTATTTTTGAAGTTTGATTTCGGGATTGTTCTCAATAAGATAGGTCTCAGCGGTGGTACCGGAAATAACGATTACTTCATCGTCTGCGGTAAGCTGTGATAAATCGGTAATGACTCTGTCGTTGTGAGAAACCACACCGAGTGCCACGTTCATGTAAGGAAGTGCAAAATCAACCTTCTCTGCTCTGTCCTTAGTTACGGTGAAGTTAGCAAGGATAACGTCTACTTTACCGGTCTCAAGGTATTCTACACGGTTGGCTGCTTCTGTTGATACGTAATTAACTTTAACACCAAGGTCCTGTGCAAGTCTTTCTGCGTAATAAACATCATAGCCCTGATATTCACCGTTTTCATCTACATAGCCAAAGGGGTTCTTGTCGGAGAATACTCCGATGTTAATGGTGCCTGCGCTCTTGATTTCGTCAAGAGTACGATATACTTTCTTGTCATCTGCGTCCTTTTTTGCTCCGCATGCGGCAATGCCTGCCACAAGTACGAGGCTTAAGACTATTGCCAGAATATTTTTCAACTTTTTCATTTTTAAAATCCTCCAAAAATCATAAATCAGCGTATTCGTTAACCGTTTCTTTACGCTTATAGGTAAAACTTCTTAAAAATTCTTTGGACCGCTCGGTCTTTGGATTGTTAAAGAATTCTTCCGGAGTGCCTTCCTCCCAGATTTTTCCTTCCTCAAGAAGAATTATTCTGTCCGCAACCGCCTTTGCAAACTGCATTTCGTGGGTGACGATAAGCATCGTCTTGCCTTCGTCCGCAAGGTCCAATATTACTTCCAAAACTTCTCGTACCATTTCGGGGTCCAGTGCAGCAGTGACTTCGTCAAAAAGAAGTACCTCCGGATGCATTATAAGTGCCCTTACTATGGCTATTCTCTGCTTTTGCCCTCCCGATAACTGTCTTGGGTAGGCCAAAGCCTTATTGTCAAGTCCGACTCTTTTTAAAAGGGTCATGGCTTCGTCCTTAACTTCTTCTTTTTTCCTGTTAAGGACCTTTACCGGTGCCAAAAGAATATTGTCAAGCACATTCATGTGGGGGAAAAGCTCGTAGCTTTGAAACACCATTCCAATCTTTCTGCGAATCTCTGAGATGTTCTTGGATGCCTTAAGTACAGGCTCTCCGTTAAGCTTAATGCTTCCTCCCTGAATGTCTTCAAGTCCGTTTAAGCACCTAAGCAGAGTGCTTTTTCCGCATCCGCTTGAGCCTACGATTACTATTACCTCTCCTTTTTTGACCGAAAGGCTTAAATCGTTTATAACCGTAAGTTCGTCATACTTTTTAATAAGATGTTCAATTTCAAGTATCGCTTCGGACACGTGTTACCTCCACTTTGCTTCAAGTTTTTCCGAAAAAATGCTAAGAGGTCTGCAGGCTATGAAGTAGAGCACAAATACTATGAGATATACTCCAAATGCAGCGTTGGGACTGGACATTCGATTGGCTTCTATTATCTGCTGCGCCACCTTTAAGACTTCAACCACGCCTATCATAAGTACTAAGCTGGTGGTCTTGATCATGCGGGTAATCAGATTGATTGATTGGGGAATGAGCCTCCTTACAGCCTGGGGAATTACTACGTATCTGTAAGTGTCGATTCTGTTAAGTCCGAGTGCTCCTGCACTTTCATACTGGTGTTTTGCTACGCTCTCCAAAGCCCCTCTTACCAAGTCTCCCATTTCGGCGCTCCCCCATAGAGAGAACACAATTACTGCCGAAACCGTTCCGGAGATATTTATGCCGAGAGCTTTCGTACTTCCAAAGAAGACGATAAACAAGAGCACCAGCTGTGGCATTATTCGGATGACCTCAAGGTAACATCGGGTGAGAGCCCTCACTATCGGGTTCTTAAAGGACATTAATATCCCCACCACCAGACCGAATACTATGCTGATGGCCACCGATATGAGGCTTATCTCGAGTGCCGTTGCAAGGCCGCCCAAAAGTCTTATGAAGTTTTTGCCTTTAAACAGTACTTCGAGCCCCAAATCCGGCATACTTTAGTTTCCTTTCGGTAAAGCTTCCCAGTAATGATACCGGGAGCAAAATTATTAAGTAAAATACCACAAGCAGGAACAGACTCTCTGTCGTGTTGTAGTAGATACCTATTAAATCCTTGGCCGTAAACATAAGGTCCATTAAGCTTATGGCCGAAAAAACACTGGTTTCTTTTAACAAAAAGATTACGTTGGCCACAATGGCGGGTGCGCTTATGGCAAAGGCCTGAGGAATGATTACGTATACAGCCGTCTTAAACTTCGAAAGACCCAGGCTGTATGCGCTTTCCTCCTGAATGGGCTCCACGGCTTCAATGCCGCTT
>CAMNCH010000150.1 GCA_946534145.1 uncultured Lachnospiraceae bacterium | reverse complement strand
ACGCAGACCTTGCAGAGACCGCCATCCAGATGAAGAGTGCGGAGTATTCCTACAATGCTTCTTTGATGGCTACTTCCAAGATATTGCAGGAGACATTGCTTAACTATATTTAACTCAGTATTCAAAAGACTATATATTATTGAGGAGGAGAGATACAGATATGATTATTGAAACAAGAGCATTCGGCGAAGTTGACATCGACCCCGCAAAGATTATTCATTTTGAAAAAGGAATAATCGGTTTTCCCGAATATCGCGACTACGCACTTATTCATGATTCGGAGCAGGGCAACAACGCAGGCATCAGATGGATGCAGTCCGTAGAGGAACCCGGATTTGCGCTTCCGGTTATGGACCCCCTTATTGTTAAAGAAAACTACAATCCCGAAGTGGACGATGAGATTTTAAAACCCATCGGCAAGATTGACCCTGATGAGATACTTGTTCTTGTTACGGTTACCGTGCCCAAGGACTTAAAGCAGATGAGCGTCAATCTTCGAGCCCCCATCGTTATCAATGTTAACGAGAGAAAAGCTATTCAGATTATTCTCGAAGACGACTCTTACAAAGTTAAGTTTCCCATTTACGATATTCTCGACGCGAGAAAGAAGGAGGGCACATGTTAGCACTTTCAAGAAAGAAGGGCGAGGCCCTTGTAATAAATAATAATGTAGAAATAAGTATACTCGAAATCCGCGGCGAGCAGGTTAAGATCGGTATTACCGCTCCCAAGGAAGTTCCGGTATACAGAAAAGAACTCTATGTTCAGATTCAGGAAGCAAATAAAGAAGCCATGAACAACGATGCGGTTGAAGGACTTAAAAATTTGTTTGGCTGACTCTAAACTTTCCCGTTAACCGTTCCGATATATGTAATACAAGGAACCTTTGCGCGCAGCACGGATGCTGCAGGAGGAGAATTGATATGGCACTTGAACCTATTAACAGTATGATGACCGTGCAGGCTCAGACTATTCAGCCTAAACCGGTAAGTACCAAGCCGTCAGTGGAATACACGGATGTATCTTTAGCGGCAGACACACCCAAGGTAGACAATACCACACGTGTAGTCGAGAATACGAACGAGAAGTCCGATTTTCAGCAGAAGAAGGAAAAAGAACCCTCCAATGAAACGCTTCACAAGGCCATTGAAAAGATTAACAAACAGATGACCAATTCCGAAGCGATTTACGGATTCCACGACAAGACCAATCGCGTAACCATCAAGATTATCGACAAGGAAACCAAGGAAGTAATCAAAGAATTGCCGCCGGAGAAAACCCTTGACCTGATTGCGAAAGCTTGGGAACTTGCAGGAATTTTGGTAGACGAAAAGAGATAATACGTCTCCCTGCAAAAAGGAGGTAACTTTATGCCCATGAGATTAAGCGGAATGTATTCCGGACTCGACACAGAAGGTATTATTAAAGAATTAGTAAAAGCTAAATCCCTCAAGGTAGACAAAGTCAAGAAGGATAAGACCAAACTTGAGTGGAAACAGGAGGCTTGGACTTCGTTAAATACGAAGGTGAAGTCTTTTTTCAGTGGCGCTCTCGACAATCTTCGATTCTCGACCGCTTATAAAAAGAAGACCACTTCCGTAAGCAACTCATCCGCTGTTTCCGTTATTACCGGCGACAAGGCTATGAACGGGGTTCAGAAATTAAGCATCAACAAACTTGCAAAGTCAGGTTATCTGACCGGCGATAAAATCCAGTCAAAGGACGGTAGCAAGGTTACAGGCGAGACTCTTGTTAAAGACCTTAAGCTTGCTTCAGATGTAAACGGAAAACTTAACTGCGATGAGGGTGGTTCTTTTACCGTCAATGTTAACGGCAAAGCAAAGACAATCGATATTGATTCAACCACCACCATTTCCAAGGTGGTTAAGCAGTTAAATGATGCAGGCGTAAGCGCTAACTTTGATGAGAAGAACGGACGTATCTTTATAGCCAGCCCCGAAAGCGGCAAGGATTATGATTTTGCCATTACGGCAGACGGACAGGGCGGCTTTTCAGCTCTCAGTTTCCTGGGAATCAACGTAATCAACAGCAGCGACTCTGAGGATCCCAATGCCAGAACGTCTTCAGAATATGAAAGACTTTCAAGACTCGGAGCAGAACTTGAGTCCAAACTCGTATACCATGACGGTGATTCCGCAAACGGTATCGATTTCGGTGCGACAATGGCCAATATTGATACGGAAAGCGATTTATATGCTGCCATTAAGGAAGGCATGCTGGGCGAAGATGATTATTCTACCGGAATACTCATGCTTCAGACCAGAGCTTCTTTTGCAGACAGAGTAAATACTGAATTCGGAGATGCTTCTCTTTATTCGAAGGCAAATCGTATTGCCGGTACAAATGCGGAGATTACTCTTAACGGAGTTAAATATGAAAGCAATTCCAATAACGTGGAAGTAAACGGCATTACATTTATGTGCCTTTCCAAGGCAGAAGACATTACCGTTACCACAAGAGACGATACAGACGGTATTTACGACGCAATCAAAAGTTTCTTTAAAGAATACAATGAACTTATCAACACCATAGATAAATCTTTCAATGCCGAACTCGCTAAAGGATTTGAACCTTTAACCGACGACGAGAAAGAAGCTATGTCAGATAAAGAAATTGAAAAGTGGGAACAGAAGATTAAGGATCAGATTCTCAGAAAGGATTCTTCTCTTTCAACCCTCGGAACCACAATGCGTGAAGCAATGGCTACCGGATTTAAGGTAGGCGACAATACCATGTATCTTGCAGACTTCGGAATTGAGACCCTGAGTTATTTCCTGGCTCCCGATAACGAAAGAAACATGTACCATATCGCAGGAGATCCGGATGATGAAAAGTCCAAGGGTTCTGCAGACAAGCTTAAATCCATGATTGCTTCCGACCCCAACACTGTAGTCGATTTCTTTACACAGCTTACACAGAATCTTTATAAGAAGCTCGACACAATTTCAAAGAGTACCACGGAAACATCCAAGGGCAGCTTCTTTACAGATAAGAAGTACAAGACGGACATAAGCAATTATGAAAGCAAGATTGCGGAAGCTGAGAAGAAACTTGCAAAATACGAGGATAAGTATTATGCAAAGTTCTCCAAGATGGAAGTAGCACTTTCAAAACTTGAATCTTCCACAAGTTCCATTACATCACTTTTGGGTGGCGGCAAATAATACACATTAAGTAAGGAGACTGATATATGGCTTTGCCTAATGCCTATGCACAATACAATAACAGCAAGATACTTACAGCATCCCCTGCTGAGTTAACACTTCTATTATATGAAGGAGCCATCAAGTTTGGAAACATCGCGGTTGCCAAGATTGAAGCAGGCGATATTCAGGCGGCTCATAATAATATAGTAAGAGTAGAAAAGATAATCGATTACTTCCGAGAGACTCTCGATATGAAGTATCCCGTTGCGGAAGATTTCGAACGTGTATATGTTTATCTTTCCCAGAGACTTCTTCAGGCCAATTTAAAAAAGGACAAAGAAATAATGGAAGAAGTGCTGACACACTTACGTTCCATGAGAGACAACTGGAAAGAAGTAATGAAAAAAACGCAGGCACCAAGGGCATAGGTGATTGAATGAACAGTACATACTTAACAGCTATGATAGAGAGCCTGGAAAAAAAGGTGTCGGTTCTTGACGAAATAATTAAAAAGAATGCCGAGCAGGCTGCTTTATTAAAAGAAGAAGAGTTTTCTTTTGATAAGTTTGATAAGAACGCCGAAGAAAAAGGCGTTCTTATCTTTAGGCTGGAGAAACTTGACGACGGTTTTGAATCCTTGTACGCCAAGGTCAAAGAAGAACTGGATGCAAACAGGGCCGCATATTCCGATGAGATTCGCAAAATGCAGGAACTGATCCAGAGCATAACCGACAAGAGCGCATCCATTCAGGCAGATGAAGCCAGAAACAAGGCGGCTCTTGAAGGCATATTTAAAAACGAGCGCGAAAAGCTTCGCGCGGGCCGATCAGGTGTTAAGGCATTAAAATCCTACAATCAGGCCATGAATTTCAGAAACACAGATATTTGAGTTGGTAATAAGACATTAATTTCTTTCTATATAATAGGAAAACGTGATGCGTAATAAGGCCCGGGACGGCTGATAAATAATTCATTAATTCCGTGATGCTATAGTTATAGAGTGAAATACTACAGTATTCTATGCAGGGATGCATACAATCCAATCTTGAAAAAGCCCGTGAAATCAAGGAAAATCGGCTTTTTTCAAAAAAATCATAAATTTTTTCAATTTAGACTAAAGTTTTTGAAATCCTGCCCGATATAATAATTGTAAGGCAAACAGGAGCAACACTAAGACAGAAAGTTGCAAACACTAAATTGAAAAATAAAACAATGGATTGGTTCACAAAGTGAACGGAAAGACATGGAGGTAAGATATGGTAGTACAGCACAACTTGACAGCAATGAACTCTAACAGAATGCTTGGTATCACAACAGGTTCCCAGGCAAAGTCAACCGAGAAGTTATCATCCGGTTACAAAATCAACAGAGCAGCTGATGATGCAGCAGGATTGGCAATATCCGAAAAGATGCGTAAACAGATGAGAGGTCTTACACAGGCTTCCGCAAACGCACAGGACGGTATTTCAGCAGTACAGACAGCTGAAGGTGCTTTAACAGAAGTACACGACATGCTTCAGAGAATGAACGAACTTGCAGTTAAGGCAGCAAACGGCACCAACTCCGAATCCGACAGAAAGGCTATCCAGGACGAAGTTGACCAGCTCGTAACAGAAATCGATCGTGTATCGACCACAACCAAGTTCAATGAGACTTATCTTTTAAAGGGTACAAACTCTACTTCGGGTAAGACGGGTGAACTTACTTATACAGATGCTAATGCAAATGTAACAAACGCAAACTTTGACGCTACAACAGGACTTGCAAAAGTATCCGTTCCCTCTGCAGCAACATCAGCTACAGCCGGAGCTACTGGCAGTGTAACAAAGTATAATTCTAAGAGCATCAGCTTTGGTGGAAACACTTATAAGCTCGTTACCAGCGCTACCGCAAACAGTA
>CAMNCH010000149.1 GCA_946534145.1 uncultured Lachnospiraceae bacterium | reverse complement strand
TCGGGCCCTGTGCCGCCTACTAAGCCGATTTTTTTCATGGTTCCTCCGAGTTTTTGTGAATTTTAAGGATAATAATAGCATATTGGGTGGAATTATGCACTATTATTCAAAAGAAGAGTTTTTGACACGGCTATTTCCACTGTTAATGGATAAAAGTGTGAAAAAGAAGATTTTATCACTCGCTTGCATTCATTTTGTTGCGAAAGAATATTAATAATGTAGGATATACCGTGTTGGCAACGTAAAATAAGGCAAGATTTATATAGTTATGTTAACCAAATTATTCGAAAATAATAGATAAAAATCCATAGAGGGTATTATTATCCATTACTGCTCTTTTTCCGAGTGGGCTAAGCGAACGAAGACGTATAGATTTAGGTAATTATTCGCAGATTGTTAAGATTGGAGACGGGTACAATAGATTTCGCGAGTCGCACCCGCGGGCGCGACTTTGAGAGACCTGTCCCAAGCTCGCAAAAAAGAGGATATCCTGCAGGATATCCTCTTTTTTGCGAGCGCGAGACGGGGATCGAACCCGCGACCCCCACCTTGGCAAGGTGGTGCTCCACCGCTGAGCCACTCGCGCATGTTATGTGTTTCGCAACAAAACATATATTACATTACGGACCGCACTTTTGTCAATAAGATTTTTTCTTTTTTTTGCCTGAAAAATCTATTTGCAAATAATCCGTTGCCTGCAAAAGTGTATTGTACTATTATAAGATACGGAAAGTGTATCTATGTGCTACAAGGAGGTGGCAACATGAGAGATTTAACCAACATTTCATCCCTGATAGGATCACTTAACAACAATAATAACAATTTCATAAATCTTACCGACTACAAACAGATTAAGAGCGGCAGCTACGGCAAGCTTTTAAAGGCTTATTATGCGGACGAAGCCAAAAACAATCCTGCAAAAGCCGCCAAAAAGACCAATGACAAGAATCAGGTCAAAAACACCAAGGTTAAGACTCAGGCCGACAATCCCGAGCTCACCAAGGCTAAAGCCAAGGCCGATGATTTAAAGACTTCCGCATCCAAGCTCTCCGCTCCTTCGCTTTGGGAAAAGAAAAACGGCAAGCTTGACAAAGAAAAGGTTAAAGAGCATGTAAAAGATTTCGTAAAGAGCTACAACGACGTAATCGAGCAGTCCAAGAAATCCGGTTCCAAGGAAGTTCAAAAGAACACCAAGTGGATGACTGACTTAACCGATACCCTTTCAAAGACTCTTGACAAGGTAGGCGTTAAGGTAGGCGAGGACAATAAGTTATCCTTTGACGAGGACAAATTCGACAAGTCCAAAGACAGCACCGTAGAGTCCATGTTCAAAGGCAATTATTCCTATGCCGGTCAGGTTGAAGCAAAAGCAGCCGGCATTTCTACAGCAAGCCTTATGAATACATCTACTTATGATAAGGATGGTTCAACGGTAGCTTCGCTGGCAAGTCTGTTTAATACGAATATTTAGGAAGCACAAAATTTAAGGGCATCCCATAAGGGATGCCCTTTTTAGTGGTCTTTTTTATGGCTGAATTTAATACTGATGCTTCGAAAACACCTCAGCATCAGCGGAACGCTTCGCGCATTTTCTCGTTTAAAGCTACGAGAAAATGTCAAAAATGTATAATACACATTTTTGATTCCTTAGAACTCACAGTTCCTGGGTGTTCTGGGATAAGGTATAACGTCACGGATGTTCTCTACGCCGGTTAAGTACATGATAAGGCGCTCGAAGCCCATGCCGAAACCGCTGTGGATGCAGCCACCGTATCTTCTGGTGTCAAGGTACCAGTCGATGCCTTCGCGGTCAACGCCCATTTCGTCCATTCTTTCGATGAGCTTGTCGAGGTTCTCTTCTCTCTGGCTGCCGCCCATAAGCTCGCCTGCCTGAGGAACGAGAAGGTCTACAGCTGCAACGGTCTTGTTGTCGGGGTTAACCTTCATGTAGTAAGCCTTAATGTCCTTGGGCCAGTCGGTTACGAAAACCGGGCCGTTAAAGTAATCTACAATGTATTTCTCGTGTTCTTTGGCAATGTCCTCGCCGTAGTCGGGCTCAAACTCCCACTTAACGTCTGCTTTCTTGAGAATGTCGATAACGTCGTGATGAGAGATTCTGGTGAACTTCGCATTTACGATATCGTTGAGCTTGTCCTTCAAGCCCTTGGATACAAACTTGTCGCAGAAATCAATTTCTTCGGGGCATTTTTCAAGAACGTATTTAACCACGAACTTAAGCATGTCCTCTTCGATGTCCATAAGGCCCTGAAGATCGCAGAAAGCCATCTCGGGCTCGATCATCCAGAATTCATTCGCATGGGTCTGGGTGTTGGAGTTCTCGGTTCTGAAGGTAGGTCCGAAGGTGTAAATGTCACCGAATGCCATGGCGAAGGTCTCGCCCTGAAGCTGTCCGGAGCCTGTAATAAAGGACTGCTTGCCGAATAAATCCTTGGAAAAATCAACCTTGCCGTCCTCGGTCATGGGTAAATCGTTCATGTTGAGGGTGGTAATCTTAAACATCTGGTCGGAGCCTTCACAGTCCGCACCCGTAATAAGGGGTGTGTGAACGTAAAGGTAGCCTCTGTCCTGGAAGTATGTATGAACTGCCATGGCAGCTACGCTTCTTACGCGAAATACAGCCGAGAAAAGGTTCGTACGGGGACGAAGATGTGCCACGGTACGAAGGTACTCTCTGGTGTGTCTCTTAGGCTGAATAGGGTAGCTTTCGGGGCAGTCGCCGAGGAGGCGAACGCCTGTAGCCTTAACTTCGAAGGGCTGCTGTTTGTCGGGGGTAAGCACCAAAGTACCTTTGACTTCAACGCTTGCGCCCACTCTTATTTTAGAGATGTCCTCAAAATTATTAAGTTCCTGCTCGTAAACGACCTGTAAATTTTCGAAAAACGAACCGTCGTTAACGTTAAGGAATCCAAACTGTGCCTGTGCGCGGTTAGTACGTACCCAAGCGCAGATGGTCACTTCTTTGGAAGCGTATTCAGAGGTGTTTCTGAACAGCTCTTTAATTTTAGTTCTCATCATTTTTCTCCTTAATATTATTTTGCCCGTGTAAAAAGAAACCTTTCCACACAAACACTATGTTGCTATGATACCAAGTTTTGAAAATAATTCAAACACTTTTTTGCAAATAGTTTCAAATGCCTGACCTATCCTGTATAATCTTTCTATCGACTATTAAACAATCCGGAGATGTTAAAATTGGAAAAAACAGTTTCTCGTATCATATCCGTTCTTTTTCTTATATTATTTCTGCCCATACTGTTCTGCGTTTTCGTATTCGGCAACAACATGGACTATTTTGAAGTGGTCAAACAAAACTTTTTGTGTCACAATGCCCTGCTGTTTCCCATATGTCTTGTGTTTCTTGCCATAGCCTTCCTGCTAAAGAAGCCTTTTAACAAAATAACCATCATCGGCAAAAAACGTAACAGCGTCATATTTGTGAGCCTTGCCGTTTTGTTCTATATCCTTATGTATGCGGTCAACATTGAAATCTGCAAGTGCATCGCCTTCTATTCCGGCTGGGATATCGGCAATGTTATCGGCAGCGTATACAATTTAAGGGATGGGCACCCTCTCAGTGAAGATTTCTACTACAGGCTCTTTCCCTTCAACATTTTTAATGTATATTATCTGTACAAGCTGTACGGTCTTGCGGAGAAAATACCCAATTATCCCTACGAGCTGCAGTTCTTCTGGGTTCAGTTTTCGTGTATGCTTTTTTCGCTTTCGGGGCTTCTAACCACTTTAACCGTCAGAAGAATCACCCGCAAAGCGGCGCCCACGATTTTCTCCATGGTGCTCTATTCCGCCCTCATAGGCATTTCGCCCTGGAAGTTTATTCCTTATACCGATACGATTTCTTTTTCCTTCGCAATACTGGCGGTTTACCTCTATATTCTTTCCCGTGAGGTGCGCACATGGCTTCGATATGTGTTATGGGGAGCAATCTGCATTACCTGTTTTCTCGGTGCGCAGATTAAAGCTACGATTTATGTTCCGATTATTGCCATTACCATAATGCAGCTGGTCATCTCCTTAAGTATTAAGGGTGCCAAAGAAAAAATAAAGCGCACCGCCGCCGTCCTGGTGATTTTGATGGCCTGCTTCGGACTTTCGACACTTTACAAATACCATGTTTTCAAGGTTGTGGGCTACGATACGTCCCAGGACCTTAAGTTAAACTGGTCCCACCTCGTACGTCTTGGCTCCAACGAATACAGTACCGGCGGTTTCAGTTCCGAGCACTATCTGATATTTTACGAGTACCTCGATCGCCCGGCCGAGGAGCGTCACGCAGAGGAGCGCAGGCAGATTGCCGAAAGATTTAAAGAACGCGGGCTTGTGGGCAACCTTTATTTTTACCTTCGCAAGAATGTCATGAATTTCAACGACGGAACCTTCTGCTGGTATCTCGAAGGCAACTTCCACACTGAGGAATACCGTAGCCTTACCGACAATCGTTTAAAGCCGTTACTTAGGGATTTCTTCTGGTACGAAGGAAGCCATTACAGGTATTTCCTCACTTATTCCCAGCTTATATGGCTGTTTACCCTTCTTTTGCTGCCCCTTGGCGCACTGTTACCCTTTACGCCCCGGGCAAAAGAATCTTACGGCTCTGTCGGCACGGTTGTGCTGGCTGTCCTGGGCATTACACTCTTTGTAATGCTGTTTGAGGGACGTGCAAGATACTTTTTGAACATGACTCCCGTATTTGTGGTGGCTGCTTCTCTGGGCATCGATTTTTCTTTCAAAAAGAATATGGAATAATTGAAAAGGAGCCGGCATACTGCCCGCTCCTCCAATAGTCCGTATTATTATTTTTCCACTACAGAGAAATAAACCGGTGTTGCTTCTTCGAATTCTTTGAAGATTCTGTCGTACTCGGTACTGTCGGCCTGTTTGGTTTCTTCTCCGTCACCTGATTGATAGTAATAAGTTTCTTTACCGTCGCTGTCGTATTCCACCCATGCGGCTTCGGTTCTCACAAATTCATTGTTAAGAACAGTGTATTTTTCCGCTCCGTGATTGCCGCCTGCGTAGATTACTTTATCCTTTATGGAAACAGGGCAGCTTGTGCTTGTGGAACTTACCTGTCCCACTATTGCGGGAACACCGTCCTT
>CAMNCH010000148.1 GCA_946534145.1 uncultured Lachnospiraceae bacterium | reverse complement strand
TTTTTGCCGTAACATTTGTCATCTCGATGGTAGTTGCAACGAGAAAACTGCTTGAACCCGAATACCACGATGCCTACAAGTTTGGATCCTTTGTCAGTGGGCGATTGTCAACTTTCGGCTCGCCCAACACTGCGGGACCTGCTGCGGTGGTACTTATACTGGCTACCATCCTTCTTATATACAGAACTTCCGATTTTAAATACAAAATTTTTACAAATATTATTTTTTCTTTGTACCTTGTAATCGGATGGGCTGAGTTGGGGCTTAGCCGCTCAAGAGGAGCGATTCTTGCTGCAGCCGGGGGCATCGGAATATTCTTTTTTGTGCTGATATACGACAGGTACAAAGAAAAACGGGTGAAGGGTTTTGCTCTCGGTGCAATAGTCTGCCTTGTAATTGCGGTAGCGAGTGCCGCGCTTTTTCTTGTGCCGAAACCTATATACGATAAAGTTTTGACTGCTTATGAAGAGTCTGCCAATCCCGAAGATTCCGAACGCGTTAAAGACAAACTGGATTGTTATGAGATTACTTATGCCATAGACAATTTAACCGACAGAACCGATATATGGCGGGCTACCATGAATATGATGCGGGAAAAGCCGTCCAGATGGCTTATAGGTGTTTTGCCGCATCGTGTCTGGGAAGTTCCGATACTTGACGTATATGAAGGAAGACCCGAGATTCCGGTGACTACGGTTCACAACGGCTATCTGCAGCAGCTTTTCATGTACGGAATACCGGGGGCAACGCTTCTTGCCATACTTCTGTTTATTTGGGTGGCCATTGCTTTCAGGGCTGTGTTTTCAAAAGAAGTTGCCACAAAGGACAAAGTTCTTGTGATATTTATGGCGGCGGCAGCGATAAATGCCATGGTGGAAGCTTTTCTTTTTCCGTTTTACATCATTTATCAGATATCATTTTTCTTCTTTATGAGTAAAGGATGCCTGGAGGGAGCCTTGGAGAACAAAAAAATCGGCCTGAAAAAGAGAATATTGATAATTGTGGCGATCCTCATATTATTAACCGGTGCGGTATTATTTGCAGGGCAGCTCTACAAAAGGGATATGGCCGAGCGCTCGAAGGTTGATAATGTTGAGTTAAAAGTTCAGGACCCGGGTGATTATGTGCGACTCAATGAAGGAATATCACTTGATATGATGTCGGATGATTACTGGATTAAGAACAGAGAAAACGGCGGGGCCGACACCGGAAAAGAAAGACTTTCTTTTGCTGAAATAAGCGGATTTAACAAATTAAACAGGCGAATGCTCAGTACAACGGGAACTGAGTTTTCGATGTATGAGATAGGCGACCAGTTCTACTATAAAGTTGCCAAATTATTTGTAACGGACATCATGTTAAAACCCAAGGATCCGGAAAAATATTTAAAGGACGGGGTTCCCACAGACGAAAAATACTGGGAAGAGTTAAGAGAAAAAGCCAATCTTGAAGAATTGAATTCAAGAATAACCGTTCAGTTCGGCGTTTCCGTTGCCAATACGGTATTAAAGAGATATCCGACCGATGATGATATTTATATGGCCGATTCGAATATGTACTACGATGAAATGGCCCAGTCGGATCTGATTCCTTTCCTGCCTGTGGCCGTGCTTCATGAGTCCGCGGACGGAGAATGGTACTACATAATTACTTACGGATACGGCGGATGGACCAGAAAAGAAAACATTGCTCTGTACAAATCTCAGGAGGAGTGGCTTGAGAAGAGCGAGCCCGAAGATTTTCTGGTGGTAACGGGAAAAGAATTGCGCTTGCCCACAGATCCTTACAATAAGGAATTGTCCGGATTGCTGCTTCCTATGGGCACTAAACTTCCCATTGTACCGATTGGAGAGGTTCCCGAGGATGTTCACGGAAGAATAAGCTATGGCAACTATGTGGCCAAGCTTCCCACCAGAAACGAAGACGGAATGGCGGAGGAGATATTTGTACTGATTCCGGCTACCGAAGATGTTAATCCGGGATATTTGCCTTATACGGAAGAGAATGTGTCGAAACTGGCATTCAGGCATCTGGGGGCATGCTATGGATGGGCCGGAGACAATAACGGTCAGGATTGTTCGGGGTATGTGAGAGAAATATATGCATGCTTCGGATATGTGATGCCGAGAGCAGCCAAGCCCCAATCCGAAATTGAATGTACGAAATCCTATAATGTTGAGGGACAAAGCGATAACAGAAAAAAGGAGATTTTAAAAGATGCGCCCATCGGAACCCTTCTTTATTTCCCGGGACATATCATGGTATATGTGGGTACGGTGGACGGTGTGCCGTATTGCATAAGCTCTGTGGGTAATTTTTCAGAGATTGAAAATAATTCCGTAAGGCAAAAAGAAGTAAATACGGTTGTGGTCACGGACATGCTTAAGACAAAAAGAGCCGACGGACGTTCGTGGTTAACAAGCATTGAAAAGATAGTGATTCCATAATAAAGAAGCTCGGGGTGACGGAAAATCAACCCGAGCTTTTAAGCGGAGTCGGAGGGATTCGAACCCTCGTGCCCCGGAGGGCAAACGCATTTCGAGTGCGCCCCGTTATGACCGCTTCGATACGACTCCGTATTATTAAGACTTAGTCATTATAATTTAGTAAATTATGGAAGTCAATAAGCGGATAAAACTTGTCATTGCATAATTATGTAAAATGATGAGCAAAATGTAACAAAATGGTAAAATTTTGTTGATTATTTCACTGCCAAAAGATATTATGATATTGGCTTATAGCCTTTTGTAGAAAGGGAACAAGAATGAAAAAGGTATTTAGAAAGTTATGCGTTTTCCTTCTTGCGGTTACTTTTTTCGGAAAATCGTTATACGGAGATATTCAGTATGCGCTTGCAGATGAATATACAGGCCCCGAAGTAACTGTTACGGAGGACGGAGAAGTTATCGAAGAAGAACCTTCGGTACCTTCTGATGAAGAAGAACCCGGAGAGGATACTCCCGCCACGGACGTAAGCGGCGGAGATGTTTCCGGCAGCGAGACTGTCGATGAAGACGTATCCGGCGGAGATGTTTCAGACGGAGATGTTTCCGAAGGAGATGTTTCCGAAGGAGATGTTTCCGAGGGTGATGTTTCCGAGGGTGATGTAAGTGGCGGAGACGTTTCGGGAGGAGACGTTGAAATTGAAGACGATCCCACACCCGGCACTGATGAGCCCGAGTTAAAAAGAAACGATGCTGTGATGGTAAATTTCTATGTGCTTAAGGCCGGATTCCTTGAGTCTATTATTCCGGAACAAAACGGCACGGAAGTTACCAATAACCGTCCCAGAAAATATGTCAGAGCATATACTGTTAAAAAAGACAGTGTGTATACTCTTGAATATATAAAAGAACATTTTTCCGAAATGGATATGGATTCTTTTGCCAATGACCTCAAGGTCGGTCGCATTAATAAATTACATTTACCGGAAGAATATGTATACTTTGAATCCATTACCGAAGACTTCGGCGTTAAAAAAGAATACGGCGAAGGCGGAAGAGAATATCTGATTGAAGGTATTCTGGGCAATGAAGAGTATATCGCCTCGATGTTCGTTATGTTTATGGAACAGAACGCGGAAGGCTCAGACACAGGAAACCTGATTTACGCTACAGGTGACATGATAGACTGGTATGTTCTTAAAGATGCCGACCAGTACGGATGGCATAGCGACGGCTACATGTCTCAGGGTAAAGTGCTTGTTCACGAAAACAATAAGCCTGTAGGTGTAGGAACTGTATATACATATGACGGCACTTCCAAAGTTTCGGATGAAGCGGCTGTTGTAAACACTACCATTGCTGCAGCCGATGACAATCTTCCCGGCAACTACGTAGTTAAGAGCGTTGTTTACAAAGATGCGAACGGTAATGCAGTCACCGATATGATTAATGTCGGTAATTACACGGCTGTTGCAACCGTTAATTATGTTTATGAAGCTACCGGTGATGAAGCAAGTTACGCTAGCGATGATATCGAAGTGCTTTTCCCGGTTGTTATCAATAAGAGACCGGTAACCATTACCGCCAATAATAACAGTAAGTATGTAGGTCAGGCAGATCCTGTTTTGACCGGCAGAATCGAAGGAGCAATTGCTTCAGATTCTGTTACCGCTGTTTTTTGGAGAATTACCGGCAATGAAAGCCGTGGTACTTATCCTATATATGTTACGGTGACTAAAGCATCTGCCAATTATGATGTAAAAACCTATGATGGCGTATTCACAATTTATGAGAATACAACACCCGGACCCAATCCTCCGACACCCGGCCCTACACCTCCGGCGCCCGGTCCTCAGGAAGAATATCCCGGTGTTGTGCCTCCGGCACCTGCACCAGAACCTACTCCGGCACCCACGCCGGCGCCTGTAGTAACACCTGCACCCGAACCGGTTATTGCGGATGAAACGGTTGAGGTTGAAGAGGACGACGTTCCTTTGGCTGATGCGTTAGAACCTGAAGAGGAAGACGAAGATTCAGATACTCTGGATGTGGGAGATGTATATCCTCCGCTTCGTGATCTTACAATTGAAGATGACGAGACTCCTCTTGCAGCAGCTCCCGGAGAATGCTGGATTCACTGGCTTATAGTTCTCTTGACCGCAGTAGATGTTCTTTACACCGTAATTCAGGCATTCAGAAACGGTGCTGTGATTAAGAAACTAAAGAATGAGAATAAATAGGAGGGGTATGAGATGAAGAAACAGAATTTGTTGAACTGGATTGTTACTATACTCTTCCTGATAGCTCTGGCAGTTATTTATTGCTTCTGGGGTTGTAAATGGGATCTTGTAGTAACAATAATCGCCGGACTGGTGGCTGTTATCAGTATTTGCACTTTGTCCTTTCAGAATAAGAAGATAAAGAATCTTACCGGCGAAGGTAAGTAATAAGTAATGTAAAACACCTCGATTGCGAATGCAGTCGGGGTGTTTTTAAATGAAAAAAATAATCATTCACTTTTTTTCAACGATTTTTCGCGCTTGATTCCGTTTTTAATGTGTCTTATAAAATCCTGAACCATAAATACCAGATATATTCCTATGCAGCCTCCGACGGAATCAATAAATACATCACTTAGAGAGGCTCCTCTGTCGCCGCTGTAAAACTGATTGAATTCGTCAAGGGAAGCAACAAGGGCTACCACAAGAATACATATCA
>CAMNCH010000147.1 GCA_946534145.1 uncultured Lachnospiraceae bacterium | reverse complement strand
AAGAACATGGTGTAAGCGATACTGGACGCATAACCTGTCTGGGTGGTGCCTGTGGTGAATCCGAACTTGTATAAGTACATCATTGCCGTCTGAACCTTGCCGTAGGATGCGGTGGAAGGACTGATCATAAGGTAGGGAAGGTCAAACATCTGCACACCGCCGATAAGGGATGTGATGGCCACATACATGAGTATGGGGCGGATAAGGGGCAATGTAATTTTCGTAAATATTGTCCATCTTCCGGCGCCGTCGATTGCGGCTGCTTCAAAGTAATCTTTGGAAATACCCTGAACACCTGCCATGAGCATGAGGAAGGAGTTACCAAACCACATCCATGACTGGATGACTGCGATAACATATCCCGCCGAGTCGGAAGAGCCGAGCCAGTCTTTTCTTTGGAAAACTTTTCCGAAAAGATCCGTAACTGCGGCAATCATGTTGTTAAAGTCTCCGTAAGGATACATAAAAAAGGTGCTGAATAAGAATGCTATGGATGTTGCGGCAATAAGGTTAGGGAGGTAGTAAACGATTCTGAAAACTCTTAAGCCCTTCATCTTATACTTAACGTCGCTGAATATTACCATGAGCAAAAATGCAAGACCAAGCTGCAATACGATATTTACAATCCAGATGCGCATGGTGTTGCCGAGTGCCTTCCAGAAGAACTTGTCCCCGAAAACACGCTTATAGTTGTCAAACCAGATCCATTTGGGTGTACCCACAACCTTTAAATCCGTAAAGCTTAAGTAAAGGGTTCTGAGTACCGGGTAAACACTGAAAATCAAAAATACAATTACAAAGGGAGCGACAAAAAAATAGCCCCAGTTATTGTACGCGGTAAGCTTACTTCTCTTTCTTTTTTCTTTTACTGCTTTAGCCATAATCGGTCTCCCTTAATCAAGTTTATACAAGAGGGGGAAGGTTATCTTCCCCCGCCTGCTTTTAAACTTATCTTTCTACTACAATTTCTCCTGCAAATGTGGATTCAACGGTATCGTAGAATTCATTTAATGCATCTTCTTTTGTAGCTTCGCCTGTCTTAATCTTGGAAATTGCGTTGCCCCATGCATCGCCGATAGCGGTGTCGTACTTGGTAACCTTGGAGTAGTCGATGCCTTCTGCAAGGTCAAGCCACATAGCGTACATCTTTTCGCCGCCGTATACGGGGTTGGTGTCGTCTTTGTGCTTCTCAAGAGCTGAAAGAAGGGAAACGGTGTCGCCTTCGGAGGTCTCAATCCACCAGTCAGCTGTTTCTTCGTTAAGAGTACAGAACTTGATGAAATCCCAGCCAAGTTCTTTTCTTTCGGAAAGTTCGGAGATACCGATGAAGGTACCGCCGCCGAATCCGTATGCGGGTCCTGCGCAAACGCCCCACTTACCTGCGGTTTCGCCTACGTTGTCTCTCATAGTGAGAACGCCCCATGCGGGAAGGCCGAATGCAAATACTTCTGCGTATGTGTCGGTGTAGTTACCTACGTTAGCGTTATAGTTCTCTGCGTCCCAGATGTTAAGGTTGGTGTTACCTTCTTCGTCTGTGCCCCAGTCACCCCACTGAAGGTCAGCGGTAAGAACCGGAACCGGGCCGCTCATTGCCTGATACCAGGGAGTGGACCACTGTGCAGCGTATGCTGTAAGGTCTTCCTGGTAAAGCTTAACTACCATATCCATGTAGTCGAAACGAGCCTGGTCAACATTAAGTTTTCCGTCTACAACCCAAGCGGTGTCGCCGGAGAAGTAGTTAAGTTCGGAGTCGGAAGCAAAGATTCTGTATCCCTGCTCTTTTAACTTTCTGCCTGCTTCAAGAATGTTTTCGTAAGAGGAGAAAATTTCCTGTACTTTTTCGGGTTCGGATGAACCGAATACTTTTTCTGCAATATCTCTTCTGTAATAGAAGCCTGCGGGAGTAATCTGGTAAGAGATGGCTCTTGTGGTGCCGTTTGAGTCCTTACCTACTTCCCAAACGTAGTCAACGATCTGTCCTTCATAGTTGCTTGCGCCTAAAGCGTCAAGGTCTGCAAAGAAACCGTTGTCAAAGAAATCGGGAAGCATCTGAGGCTCACCTACTACGATGTCGGGCTCTTTCTCGCCGCCCATGATAGCGGTCTGAAGCTTGGTGGGATAATCAGCGGGCTCGATTACTACTACTTCCGTAGGAACACCGGTCTTTTCGGTGTATCTGTCTGCGAACTGCTGAAGGTCCTTGGCAAGTGTCCAGATAACAAGTGTGTCGCCGTTTTCAAGTGCCTTGGAAACAACGTCGTCTGTCTTGGTCTCTTCTACCGAAGCAACGGGAGCTTTCTCGGTGCTTGTAGAGGAAGCGCTTTCGCTGGTGCTATTGGTATCACCGCAAGCTGCGAGTGAAAATGTCATAACGCCGGCGAGCAATAAAGAAACTAACTTCTTCATCTTCATAATAATTTGTCCTCCTTTGTTGGGCATATCCTTAAGATGGTTTCATTGTATTTGATGGACGGACATAAAAAAGTACACTATTTTTTTATTTGGTGTCGAAATTTTGGTGCTATTTTTTTAGTGTCATTTTTTTACAAGGGTAATTTCTATGGATTTAACCTTGCCGTCTCTTACGTCTGCTGCCGCGTCCGCCTCGAGGGAGTCGCTGTAGACGTTTATAAGTGTATTGTTCTTATATGTAAGCTTCATGCCCGCAACGGTGTAGTCCCCGGGAATGTAATCTTCTTCTTTGTCAAAAAGATAGGTTACGGGGATGTTTCCAAGGAACATGGCTTCCACCCGCTTGTCCGCACCGATAAGGTAACGGGGAATGGCCGGCTCAAAGTGCAAAGAAAGGGCATCCTTCTCATATCTGAAGGGGTTCTTTCCAAACATCATAAGCTTCCACATATTCATAAATTCAACGGTGGAGCCGCTTAAACGCGCTACAAAGCCTTTTCCGTGAATGCTTGCGTCAGGGTTTACGGAGCTTGCGAGGAAAGAAGAATTCTCCATGGTGCTGCGTCCGTACTTCTCTTCGTCAAGGAAGGGAATTGCCGCTGTTTTAAAGTCTTCAAAGAATTCTTTGTAAAGTCCCGACTTAATAAGCTCAAGAAGGTACTTGTACTCCATGTGAAGCCAGATCGACTCGTTTTCAAGCCAGCCGGGAGTAAAGGCCTTGGCACGGCCCACTTCGTAGCTTGTGTCTTTTAAAGAAGCGTTAACCTTGTACATGCTTAAAGGCTTGTCGTAGAGGTCGCCTGTCTTTACTTCGTTGTAGAGAACCTGCTTTCTTTCTTTGGTCTCGGGAAGCTTAAGGTAGTGAACCTGTCCCTCGAGGAATGCGGGAAGGGGTCTGATTGCTACGTCGAGGGGGATGATGAGTCCGTCCTTCTCTTCGTATGCGGTTACGTCATAGCTAAAGTACATGGGGCAGATTCCGTCCCCGTACTTAAGGGCCTTTTCGATTCCGAGCATTACGCATTTATAGATGTTTTCAAGGAGTTCGCCTGCTTCCGCGTATTCAACGGTTTCTTTTTCGCCCGAGATGCCTTCGTATATTTTCTCTCTGTAGTCTTCCTTAATATCGTTAAGAAGAGTCCAGCGTCTGAAGGGGTCCTGCTCCTTCTTGGCTACGGCTCCCACGCTTCTTAATAAACCTGCCACTTCTTTGGTAAGCTTTAAATCTTCTTTGTACTTGTTAAGAGCGTTAAGGGTAAAATAAAGGTTTCTTGCAAGCTCGCAGGTCTCTCCCACGGAGGAACCAAAGAGTCCGGGAAGACCGTTCAAGGCATCGTACCAGCCGGGCTTGCCGCCTTCCATTTCGATACCCATTCCGTAGAAATCAAGGGTGGCAAATTTAACGGCTGACAAAAGCACGAGTTTCTCCATGAGAGAAACCTTCAATGCTTCACCTTTGCCGTGACCGGTTCTTACAATCTTGTCGCCGCCTTTTTCTGCGGGAAGTGCGTCCAGCGCGTTGTACTGTCTGATGCCGTTAGGGGTCTTTACGTATCTGTTGAAGCGCTTGCGGACTTTTGCCTCGGACTTAAAGTAAGTAAGGTTTTCTTTGTATAAGAGGCAGTGTTCTTTTTCGGGGAACACACCAAGGTATTCGTTCACAAGGTCCAGGTTATAGGTCCAGTGGTCGCACCAGTAGCCCTCTCCGAAGTTACCGTTTACGAGGCAGTCGGAGAAATCGATAACGGATGTGAAGGTATCCTCAATACTGCTCTTATCGCTCACCTTCAAAAGAAGGGAGTAAAGGGAACCGGGAGTGTATTCACCTGTTACAAGTTCCTTGACTTTCTCGGCGTTTTCGGGCGAAAGATCTGCAAGAAGGGCTTCCGCCTTGTCAGCGGGAAGTCTGTAGGTAAGCTTCTCTATTCCAAGCGGATTGTAGCCGTCCAGCTGAATGAGGCTGTAGAACTCCTTAATGTTTTCTTTGTCCGTAAAGGGGGCAAAGAAAGCGTCCATACGGCGGTTCTGGTTAATGTCTCTGTAGCTTGCGTTACCCTGGGAATAAAACTCGGGCAGCACCGAGAAGAAATTGTAATCTCGTTCGGTATCGCCGTGCTTTCTTGAGTAAACGTAGAATACCTTGTTGTTGCCAAGCCTTATGGGTGCGCCGCCGCGAAGGCAGTTGTCCATGAAGGTGTATCTGCAGTATTCATCGAAGCGGGCATCCGCGGTATGGGTGCTGATGGCTTCCGTAAGATTGTCCGTAAGTTCACGCGCGCGGGCTTTTTTAAGTGTGAAGTACTCGCCGCCGCGGTATTCTCCGGCATATTCGTCAAGCTTCTCCATGCTCTCTGCGAATCCGTATACTTCGTAGAAAGAAAGGGTCTCGCCCGCCTTAAGTTCCGCCTCCTTTAAAAAGAAAGCTGCGGGGAAAAGATTGGCGTGTCTTTCTTTGTATTCTTTAATGCCTTTTATGCCGGATTCCCTGAAATTAACCGGGTTCTCAAAAGAATTGTCATAGGCAAATATCGCCTGAGGGTCCACTACGGGGTAAATCTTCTCTCCCGACTTTTCAAAGCAAAGGGCGAAGTTGCCTTCTTTAATCTCTCTTACGGCAGCGGAGTCCTCAAGACTTGCGCGGACTCTGTAGTAAGCGTTGCCCGCGGGAGTTGATTCTTCCTGCATCCAGGCCTTGGCGGTCTCCAGCATGTTTTTAAGGTCTGTCATTGAGATACCGTAAGGAACCAAAGCAGGCATACCGTCTGCGATTTC
>CAMNCH010000146.1 GCA_946534145.1 uncultured Lachnospiraceae bacterium | reverse complement strand
CCCTTTCCAGGGGTGTCTCTTCAACCTCTTGAGTACTTCTCCAAAAGCTTGAATTATATCCAGCTATTTAATTAGTACCGCGCGGAGAGGATGGGATTCGAACCCATGCGCCCTTGCGGACAAACGGTTTTCAAGACCGCCTCGTTATGACCACTTCGATACCTCTCCATAGTCCGTTTCTCAAGGAAACCTGCAACTGACTGTTCATCAGCGCAAGGAATATACTATCAGAATCGGGGATGGGTGTCAACAAATTTTTTTACTTTTTTTAAAGATTTTTTTAACGTCGAATCGGCACGACTTTTATGTCCCGAAATCACGGGCAGTTTCCTTTAAGGAACCTCTCCGCCGTCACAAAATCCTCCGGCGTGGTTATCTTGATATTCTCATAGGAACCTTCCGTAATATGCACGGGAAGATCACCGAACTGCTCCATCACCGAAGCATCATCCGTAACCGCAGCGCTGCCCTTTTCAAGGTATCGCAAATACGCATTATATATATCTGAAAAAGAAAATGTCTGAGGCGTCTGCACGTTCCACAAAAATCTTCTGTCGGGAGTGGTCACCACAAATCCGTCTTCGTTCACCACCTTAACGGTATCCTTGGCCCTGACCGCAATAACCGACGACCCAAACGCCTCCGCATCCTCGCGAGCCGCCTCCAGAATTCTGCGACTCAGCATGGGTCTTGCCGCATCCTGTATATATACGTAGGAATCCTGCGTTGAAACCGCCTTGAGTCCGTTAAAGACGGAGTCACTTCTTTCGGCGCCTCCTTCCACCACGGCCTTAACCTTGGTAAAAGAAAACTTCTCAACAATCTCCTTCTTTACATACTCAACGTCTCCCGCGCCCACCACAATCACGATTTCGTCGATGAAACTCTCCTGCATGGCCTGAAGACAGTATGTAATGACGGGTCTTCCGCACAAATCCATATACTGTTTGGGAACATCTCCGCCGACTCTTAAACCCTTGCCGGCAGATACTACGATTCCGATATGTTTCATTATCTTTCTCCGAGACGAAGGTTTGGTACCGCATTCAGGTCGTAACCGCTTACGTTACCCTGTATGAACTCATAGTAGCCTGCTGCGCCTATCATGGCGGCATTGTCTGTACAAAGAATGGGCGACGGCCTGTAGAAAGAAATTCCTTCGCGGGCACACACCTCTTCAAAAGCCTTCCTTAAATGACTGTTGGAAGCCACTCCGCCGGCAATGGCAAACTTCTTCATGCCGGATTCGTGAACCGCCGTCATTGAATGGTCCACCAAAACATCCACTACGGCCTTCTGGAAAGAAGCCGCAACATCGGCCTGCACTACCGGAATGCCTTTCATTTCGCACTGATTAAGGTAGTTAAGCACCGCCGACTTAAGACCGCTGAAGGAAAAGTCGTATACAGAGCCCTCAACTTTGGCTCTGGGAAAAGAAATCGCCTCGGGATTGCCCTCATACGACACCTTATCAATCTTGGGTCCGCCCGGATAGCCCAGTCCTATGGCACGGGCCACCTTGTCAAAGGCCTCCCCCGCCGCATCGTCTCTGGTGCGACCGAGAATTTCGTATTTGCCGTAATCAAGCACCTTTACAAGATGGGAATGTCCGCCGGAAGCCACCAGACAAATAAAGGGAGGCTCCAAGTCCTTGTTCTCTATAAAGTTGGCACAGATGTGACCTTCGATATGGTGCACTCCCACAAGGGGAATCTTGGTGGCAAAGCTTATGGCCTTGGCCGCCGACACACCCACTAAAAGAGCCCCAACAAGTCCGGGGCCGTAGGTCACTGCTATAGCATCGATTTCTTTTAAGGTTACTCCGGCGGTTTTTAAAGCCTCCTCAATAACCTGGTTGATTTGCTCGGTATGCTTTCTCGAAGCTATCTCGGGAACCACACCGCCGTACAAAGTATGCAGATCGATTTGTGACGATATTATATTCGAAAGAACTTCTCTTCCGTTCTTAACAACTGCCGCAGCGGTTTCGTCGCAGGAGCTTTCCACCGCAAGTATCAATTTATCAGCCATTATCTTCTTTATCTTCTTTCCAGCCATAGATACGCCAATGGCTCTTGTCATCCTTTCTTAACACAAAAACCTCATTAATGGTCTTATAGTATTTGCCCGACTTAATGGTGTACGCACACCAGAGTCTCGCCCATTCGAAGCCGTCCTCGGTAAAGAACACCACATCTGTGCTCTGACTCGGAGCGTAGCTCGAAATCTTGTAACCGTTTTCGTTGTAAAAATTGATATCCGACTTAAGGTCGAACATGTAATCCTCGTAAGACTTGTAGGATACAAGTTCATCATCATACAACTTTAACATCTGGCGCGCAAGAGCCTCAAGCTGCTCATCGTCGTCAAATGTCTCATTGTAGTAGCACTGTGTAATTTCGCTGAAGTATTTGACTACTTCTTTGGGTGTGCCGGGATAATTGGTGCTTAGGTTACGCTCGAGAGCAATCTCAATGGGCGTAGCTGTCGCAACTTCTTCTTCCTCGGTGCTTGCCTGCTGCTTGTTGCTCAGGCGAAAGAAAATGCCTGCAAAAGCCATGGCCGCAAAAAGAAGAATCAATATCCCCCTAAGTCCTTTGAACTTCATTCGGGTCCTCTTCCGGTTTTTATAAGATAACAGCGGAATTTATTCCTCAAACAATAAATCCGTGGTCTGTCCGTCTTTACTGATAACAGTGTTCTTAAATATCTTCTGAACTTCGTCCCTGTAATCCGCGGGCCTGGTCAAAGAAGGGGAATAATGAGTAAGCCACATTTCTTTTACCCCTGCGCTCCTTGCCATCTCAGCCGCTTCATAGAAGGTCATGTGCTTGTGTTCCCGGGCTTTTTCAAGCTTGTCGGGTTCGCCGTACATACCTTCGCACACGAAAAGGTCAGCCCCTTCGGCATTCTTAACAATAAAATCCGTGGGCCGTGAGTCGGTGCAGTATGTAAGCTTAAGTCCCTTTCTGGCGCCGCCGAGCACCATATCGGGAGTATAGGTGACGCCGTCCGCCTCGCAGGTTTCTCCGCGCTGCAGCACACTCCAAAGTTTAAGAGGAATGTTAAGTGCTTTGGCCCTTTCGGGGTCAAACTTCGGCTGTCTTTCTACAACTATATTATAACCGTAACAAATAACGTTATGATTAACACGAAAAGCCTCAATTCTGAAGCCGTCAAACTCAAAAGTCTGAAAAAGGTCCTGTATTTCAATCAAAGAAATATCAAAAGGAAGTTCGGGTGCTATCATTCTGAGAGCGGGTACCACTTTTGTAAGACCTTTGGGCCCTATCATCACAAGAGGCTCCGTGCGCTCCGCATTACCCATGGTAAGAAGCATACCCGGAAGACCGCTGATATGGTCCGCATGATAGTGGGTAAAGCACATCACATCGATGGGCTTGGGACTCCAGCCCTTTTTCTTAAGAGCCACCTGGGTGCCTTCACCGCAATCTATTAAAATGTTGCTACCGTTGTACCTCGCCATAAGGGAAGTTAAGTAGCGGTTGGGAAGCGGCATCATTCCGCCCGTTCCCAAAAGTGCAACTTCAAGCATATATACCTCACAGTTATGACTGAGCCTCTCTCAGCCACATAACCAAAGCATCCTCAGCCGGACGCTCGTAAAAATTCTTTCTCACACCTTCGGACTTGAATCCGAGACTTTCATATAACTTAATGGCGGGAGTATTGGATACCCTTACTTCAAGAGTAAACTCCGGCACACCATTCTTACGACCCACCGTCAAAAGCTCCTTCATGAGAACCTTGCCAAGGCCTTGACCGCGTCGGTCAACATCTATCACAACATTATTGATATAGCCGTCAAATCCGTTAAACGTGTACCCTGCGGCACCCGCAACCCTGTCATCCGCAAGAATCACAAGATAAATCGAATTGTCGCTGTCTATAAGGTTCTGAAAGTCTTCCCTCTTCCATGGCATGGAAAAAGAAGCCTCTTCTATCCTGCAGACTTCATCAAGATCTTCCGTACGCAAATCCCTGACTTCTATCTTCATTTATTCTCTTCTCTTTCACGTTCCGCCTGAGAAAGTCTTAAGTAATCCGGCACATGATCTCTGGCCGGAATCGCCTTGCCTTCCCTTAGCGCCTTAAGTCCCAGAGTGGCTACCGAAGCCGCGCTCTGAAGGCGTCTGCCTGCGGGAGCAAAACTTACGGGAACCTTAATAAGTTCCAATATTCTCTCCTTGAATACAGCCACACCGTCCCCCAGGAATATTACGGGACGACCTGTCTCATTGATACGCGCAACCGTATCTTCTATGGGCTCGGCAGTGGCGGGAAGAATCGTCTTAAGTTCATCCCCCTCAAACTCATAAAGTCCGGTATACACCTGCTCGCGTCTGGCATCCATAATGGGTGCAATTAATTTATCGGTTCCAAAGAGGTTAAAAGCAAGTCCCTCGGTGGTAGAAATTTCAACAATCGGTATATTAAGAGCCAGTCCAAGACCCTTCGCCGTTGCAGAACCTATTCTCAAGCCGGTAAAAGAACCCGGTCCTTTGGCCACAGCAATTGCATCCACCGTACTCAAATCAAGCTCCGTCATCCTCGATATCTCATCAAGCATGGGCACAAGCGTCTGTGAATGTGTCTTCTTATGGTTAACGGTATACTCCGCCACCAGCTTATCGTCTTCGACTATAGCCACGGTAGCCGTAAGCCCCGAGCTGTCCAGTCCTATAACTTTCATTATTCAAACTCCGTAATCTCTATCTCTCTGTAATCAAAACCTTTTTCAAGATTCTTCTTAATCTCTATGCGCGTGTGCTTCTTCGGAATAATCCCTTTAATCAGGTCCGCCCACTCTATAAAGCAGACTCCGTCGCCGTAAACATACTCCTCAAACCCTATCTCATCCATCTCGGATTCATCACCGATTCTGTAAACATCAAAATGGTAAAAAGGAAGCCTTCCCTCATCATATACCTGCAAAATCGTAAAGGTCGGGCTGTTAACAGGCTCATCGATTCCAAGCCCCGCAGCCACTCCCTGAGTGAACACGGTTTTGCCCACACCAAGGTCACCGATCAAGGTATAAACCTCACCGGCTTTCGCTTTTTCCCCTATTTTTACGCCTAATTCAAATGTCTCTTTTTCACTGTTGCTATCGATTCTCATAGTTACTTAAATTGTATATTGTTTCCTTATTTCGCGCAAGTCAAAAAATT
>CAMNCH010000145.1 GCA_946534145.1 uncultured Lachnospiraceae bacterium | reverse complement strand
GATTGTCAAGGTTCTGTGTTGCTCTGTTTTCGTCGCAACGTTGATATATTAGCACACGTCTTCGACATCGTCAAGAGCATTTTTTAACTTTTTTTATTTTTTTAAAAGCACCACCGTTTCACACGGTGGACTTTTAATTTATCATTAATTTAGCCTTGTGTCAACGCAGTTTTTGATGTTTTTTGTCCTTTTTTTATCCACCCAATATGATGGTGTTTCTTCCTATATAAAATACAACATATAGACCATCTTTATAATAGAAAGAAAAGGACCCGAATCATAATGATCCGGGTCCCGACTTAATCATCTTAGTAATAAGCCAGAAGACTCTTTAAATATGACAATTCTTCTTCAACAGATGAGGCAAGGTCCTCACTGGCACCTGCTTCTCTTAACTTATTGGCTAAGGTGCTTTCATCAAGTGCATTGATAAGCTCTTTGGCAGATTCATCGCTTTCAAAGTCTAAATCAAGTGCATTTTCTGTATTCACGCTCTTAATGCTTGAACCATCTTTTACTTCAGTTGTAACCTTAAAGCTGAACAAGTCCTTATTGCCGTTGCCAAGTGCGAATGTTACATCAGAATCTTTCTTGGAAATATAACCTTTGTAATAGAAGCCTACATTGGTATCTCCGATGATGTCTTTTAGAACCTCCAAATCGGATTCTGAATCTTCGCCAAACTCAATGTTGGTAATGGCGATGTCAAAAGAACCCTCGCCCTTTTTGTTAAGGTCCTTATCAATATTGTTAATAACTATATCAAATAACTTTTCTTTGTCAGCGATAGCAGTAAGATTAGCCGTAATAACGCTTGCGCTTTCCTTGCCGGTTCCGGTAATGGTGATAGTGTCAAAGTCTTCGGTATCGCCAAAGCCCTTCATAACGGCTTCAACACCAAATCTTCCGTCCTTTGAAGGCTGAATGAATGAAAGATCATAGTCTCCGTCTGAAATTGCGCATCCGGAAAGACTGCCTTTATTGTCTACGTAAAACTTAATTGTCGCTCTAACCGAATTCTCAAGCTGACCGTCTTTGTACAAAGCAAGCTTTTCTTTTGCTTCGTCAAGTGCTTCCTGGGCATTCTTCTTAATCTCTTCGTAAGAGTCTGCCTTGTCGGGAATAGCATTGCCGCTGTCGGCAACTATTTCTTCACAAGCGTCATATACTCTCTTCCAGATTTTTTCGAATTCTTTGTCATTAAGGAACTCTGTAAGAACATCAACCTTAATAGCGGTAAGAAGTTCATCGTCCAAATCCATGGTGAGAACGGTAGCCTTAGCTGAAATATCTTCTACGGTAATAACGTCGTTTGCTCTTTCAACGTCCTTAACATTGTCGAAGACAGCCTTTAAATACTTCTTGCTGATGCTCTGAAGTTCGGGCTTGGAAGGAAGTTCCTTGTAAATCTTGCCCAGCTTATCCTTAAGGTTGAGTATCTCTTTAAGTGTTTCGGGATCAACCTTAATATGAATAGTGTTCGTAAACAACTCGGGAACATTCATATAAACCTCGCCGTCTTTAGACGCGCTTAATGCCAAAGAAATAACATCTACATCATTCGCACCAATCTTAGCTCTGATTTCGTTCTCGTCCTTGAAAGAATTAAGACCATACTCCAAATGAGCCTTCTTAATCCAGGTCAGATATTCCAATTCGGGTGAATAGTAGTAATAGTCCTCAGCTTCCTTCTTAAGATAATCGGAAAGCTCATCACCCAGGGCAACTTCTACCTTAATGTTTGTATCAACATTATTAAAGTCATAAGCATTTTTGTATTCTTCGTAAGCGGTAAGTCCGTCATCGATGCTTTCGCCAAAGTTATCCTTTAAAACGTAAGCCAGATATTTTTCAGGAGAAAGAAACAGTTTCCTGAAAGTATTGCCTACAACCTTGGAGCAGCATACCAGCACTGCAAGTACCGCAACCACTCCTACTACGCCTGCTGCGATTTTCGCCCAGACAGGCATTTTCTTTTTCACGGGTTCACTCGGAATCGGGCTGAAAGCCTCCTTGTCTGCCGCAAAAGAAGCTTCCGCAACAGGAGCCGCATTAACAGCTTCTTCAGTTGCAGCCGTAACGGTTTCTGCAGTTTCTTCTGCCGCAGCTGTCACAGCTTCTTCGTTTACAACAGGAGTCTCATTTACTTCCGCTTCAACGGGTGCACCGCAATTTTCGCAAAACTTAGCGCCTTCGCTAATTTCTGCCCCACATTTTCTGCACTTCATACTTTTTCCTCCGTACTATGCTAAAAATTTCCCCAATATATAATAAGCAACTATGTGCTTTATTATCTTCGCCCGATACGATACAGCACTTCCAGCACTGCTGCCTCACACAGGCAGTAAATCGCCGCCTGCGGAATATAATGCCTGTCGTATGTACTCATCAGATAGTAAAAAGAAGGAATCAGCCTCTCAGCCGCCCTAAGTCCGGTTAAATCCACAAACACCGGCGAAAGAACAATCGACACAATAACAATAAGCGGCATAATAACACCTATTGTCTTGGTACTGTTAAAAATCATTCTTACTATCATACTGAAAAGAATAAGCGCCAAACAGTAAAGCGCCATATTCACAATCTCCGCGGTAATTCCCACGTTAATCCCCGCAAGAACCAGTGCCAAAATAACCAGCACCGCCGGAGCAATCATAACAACTCCGTAATATCCCAAGGCCCGCAAGTTCTTAAACTTCGAATGCCAGTAGATAAACAGTCCGTTATCTGTATCTTCCATATAAAAGATGCTTGCCGCCAAAGAAGTAACCAATAATAAAATCGCAAGCAAACCTCTCACAGGCATTAACAGATAATTTTCGTTTTCAACCTTTTCCCCGTCAAGAATTGAATAGGAAAAAATTGAATTACCGGGCGCTTTATCGTAAAACGTTTTTTTGAATTCGTCAAGTCCCCCGAATTCCCCATGATTGTCTTGTGTATATGCGAAAAAGATATCCGGAGCATAAACCTTGAATGCTTTACTCTCTAAAAGCTCCTGCATAAAAAGATGGGCAACTCCCTGCTCTCTTGCATATAATCTTATCGTTTCCTTTGGTCTTTTGCCCTTTGCCAGGCGTTCAAAAGACTCATCTATACCCGCGGGAATAACCCACGCTTCATCAAGCTTCGCGCTTTTAACATCCTTAACCGCTTCATCCTCTGAAGAATATTCGGTAAAAGAAATCTCCTCTCTAACCGAAGCCATTTCATTTATCAGCGATTTTGCGGACTCACTATCCGTGTCCTCCGCATAAATGCCTATCTTCATAAGGTGAGTTCCCGATTTAGCCGCACCGCTGAAGGCAAGCACCGCTATCGGTATCATCATAAGCAATATAACATATGTCGTCTGCTTATATAATCTTTTGTTCAGCAAAATAAACCGTTTAATACCCATATTTGTCCTATTTACAAATGTTTCTTTTTCTCACAACGCACACGCCCGCAAAAATAACAGCCACATAACCAACAAGCCAAAATGCCGCTGTTCCTCTGTCCCTCATGGTAAGAAACGACGAAAGAAAACTCATGGCCACTCCCGTAGGAAGTACTTTCCCGACTCTGTTAACCGCCTCGGGAAAGAAGGACGCAGGATACAGATATCCCGAAATGTAAGCGCATCCGATTAAAATGGCAAAAGAAAAAATAATCTTATTAACAGTTCCTTCCAGCACTTCAAATATCAAAATTTCAAACATACAAATAAGCACCATGGCCGCCAGCACGTTTAAATAGAATTTAAAAAGAAACGAATTCTCGGTAGTAAAAAATTCAGGTATATTTATCACGCCCGATTTTAACATCATAAAAATCGGTACCGAAAGAATCGTTACACAAACGGCATTGCAGATAAAATATGCCACAAAATCTGCCGCAATCTGCCCCGGCACAGAAATTCCCTTTGAGTACGCAAGCTTATCAAGCGTCCTGTTCTTTTTAATAAAGAAAGATATCCCCGCAAAAGAAAGCACACTCATCAAAAACAAAGTCAGACCCGTAAAATAATATCCATAGGTAGACAATCCGTTACTGAGGCCCAAAGTCTTAACCGTTACCAAATCACCGCGGCTTAAAAGGGCACTCATATATTTCAAAAACAGTCTGTCGCTCTCCGCATACGCCATATCGGAAGGAACCCCGTTATAGTCCATGAAGTCCACAAAAGAAAGAATCCCCGCCTCCGAATAAACAATATAATTTGAAATGATACCGGTTATTTCATCCGTAAATACTCCGGTAATACCTCTGTTTCCCGAGGCAGTATAATACTTGATACTGACATCGTTAGACAAATAATTGATTGAATCATAGAATCCGCCCGGAATGTCACATAATGCAACTATATCTCCGGAATACAAATCCTTTTTGGCCGCCTCAAAATCTTCGTACTTCACTATCTCAAGCAAATACTTGGTATCGTCAAATGACTCAAGAAGAAAGATTCCCATATCAATGAATTCGTCTTCCTCACCCATGACACCGATTCGATATTTCAACTTGCCGGCTTCGTAATCGCTTCCCGCTATCAGAGTCTTACCCACAAAAAGCGTGACCGCAAAAAACAGTATCGAAAGAAAAAGCATTTCCGGAAGCAGTCTCTTTATTCTTTTTATCTGCGCAAAAAAATATCTTCCGTAATTCATGAATACCTCTAGAAGCTGTTTACAAGGTTCCTTATCGAACCGTCGTAATTGTATTTCTGAAGTTGCTTGTCCTTTAAAAGATACAAAGAATCACAGGTTTCTATTTCTTTTTCATCGTGAGTGGCAAGCACCACAATGCCCCCGCGCTTTTTGAACACTTCGAGATAGTCGTATATTATCTCTTTGCATTCCAGATCAAGAGATGCAGTGGGCTCATCCAAAATCAGTACTCTCGGATCCGCATATATTCCGCAGCCGATGGAAAGGCGTTTTTTCATACCGCCTGACATTTTGCGAACGCTGACATTAATAAATTCGTCAATTCCGAGCGTTTTAAGAAAACCCTCACTCAGCTCCTTTTTAAAAGCCTTGTCCGAATACCACATCCGGAGATTATCTTTGGCACTTAATTCACTTATAAGGGAAGTTTCCTGAGGAATATATGCACAGACTTTATTGCGAAGGGAAGTATCCTTTAACAGATTCCTTCCTTCGTAAAGAAATTCTCCGCCGTCGGCCTTATTCACTCCGCACAAAACAGAAAGAAGGGTGGACTTGCCGATTCCGTT
>CAMNCH010000144.1 GCA_946534145.1 uncultured Lachnospiraceae bacterium | reverse complement strand
TCGGTACCAATGTATTGGCTACTTCGGCCATGCTTAAAGCGGGAGCCGACAATGCCGCAACGGGAGAGAATCCTGTTAAAGTATTGAGTTCTGACGCTGATGTCATAATCGGACCCATAGGAATTACCGTGGCGGATGCACTTCTCGGAGAGATAACCCCAGCCATGGCTGTGGCAGTGGGACAGAGCCGTGCCACCAAGCTGCTTCTTCCCGTCAGTCATTGCAACAATAAGGTAATAGGTGTTAAGAGCCTTTCCATGGGAGACATGGTCAAAGAAACGGTTGAAACACTTAAAAAAATTGTGCTATAATCAATTATTCACAATTTATCTTAACGGTGTCATGAAGGCGCCACGATCGTTCAAGACGATGATATCATTCAGAAAAAGAGGTATTAACAGATGTCATCGAAAAAAAACATTTACAGAGTCGTGCTGTCAGGCATGTTTTTAGCCATAGCAATGGTGCTTCCTTTGCTGACGGGCCAGATTCCTCAGATTGGTAAGGCTTTATCGCCCATGCATATTCCGGTATTCCTGTGCGGATTTTTTTGCGGCCCCTGGTACGGTCTTGCGGTAGGATTTATTGCTCCTCTTTTAAGAGGCTTGATTTTTGGCATGCCGGTGCTGTTTCCCAGCGGAGTCATCATGGCATTTGAACTTGCCACCTATGGCTGTGTCAGCGGTTTGCTCTACAGACTCTTCCCCAAGAAGATAGTCTATATCTACGTAACCCTTATTTGCTCTATGCTTATAGGTCGCGTGGTTTGGGGTGTTGCCAGTGCCATAGTATACGGCATTACCAAGGCGGGATTCGGCTGGCAGGCGTTCCTTGCGGGAGCATTCATCAATGCAATTCCCGGTATCATCCTTCACATAGTTTTGATACCCGTAATCGTAATCGCCCTTCGCAAGTATACGGCCAAAGAATAACGAATTTTTGATTGAACGGAGGAAGCCCGAAGGCTTCCTCTTTCTATGCAATTTAATGTAATCTTAAGTATTGTCGGTTTGCAAATGCATAGTGATAATGGTAAAATAAACGGGTGTGAAATAGATATAGCGGAGCATTTAAATGGTATTCAGTTCATTGCTGTTTTTGTTGTGTTTTCTGCCTCTTTGTCTGGGTGCATACTATGTGATTCCCTGTTTTTTTAAGGGCAGGACAGAAGAGCACAGACTTCAAAACAGTATTCTTCTTACATTCAGTATATTGTTCTATGCATTCGGCGGGGTAAAATATCTCGCCTTAATGTTATTCGTAATTTTGCTTAACTGGGCAGGGGGCTTCTCTGTCAGCAAGAAACGTCACAAAGACGGTGCAAGAAAGTTTTTTCTTGTGCTGGTAATTCTGTTAAATATCGGCATTATTTTCTTCTTTAAATACTTTAATCTGTTTACTGCGGTTTTGGAGACCCTTCTTTTCCCGGAACTTGCTACCGGCGGAAGAGCGGTCAATTTGTGGACACTTACCGGTAACGGTGCCCTCGGCTGGCCGGAGGTGGTGCTTCCCATCGGTATTTCTTTCTACACTTTCCAGGCCATGTCCTATGTAATCGATGTGTACAGGGACGAGGCACAGCTGCAGACGGATATCTTTAAATTTGCCCTTTATATTTCTTTCTTTCCTCAGCTTATTGCGGGACCCATCGTTCAGTACAGGGATATTGAGAGACAGTTATCCGCAAGACAGGAGTCGGTGGATCGCTTTGCGGCAGGCATCAGACGTTTTACCTTCGGTCTTGCCAAAAAGGTGCTGATAGCCAATACCCTCGGTGAAATGGTAGACACCATATGGGCTCTTGACCTTACGAAGATCGGCGCCAGTGCGGCATGGCTCGGGGCTATAGGCTATACTTTCCAGATTTATTATGACTTTTCGGGATACTCCGACATGGCCATCGGCCTTGGCAAGATGTTTGGCTTTGAGTTCAAAGAAAACTTCAATTATCCTTACCAGTCCGTAGGAATCACCGATTTCTGGCGCAGATGGCACATGTCTTTGTCCTACTGGTTCAGACAGTACGTTTACATACCCCTCGGCGGTAACAGAGGCTCACAGCTTGCCACATACAGAAACCTCTTCCTGGTATTTTTGCTTACGGGTATCTGGCACGGCGCCAACTGGACTTTCTTTATATGGGGTGTGGCCTACGGTATACTCATAATCTTTGAAAAAGCGGTTTTAAAGGATTTGTACGACCGCTTCAGAATCAAGACACTTATACGTCTTGTAACGTTTTTCATAGTTACGATACTTTGGATAGTATTCAGAGCGGACAATATCCTTCTTGCCAAAACCTTTATTTCAAGGCTTTTCATGAAGGGAAGCGAAGGCTTTAACGCCCTTTCTTTCTTAACCGGCAAGAGGTTAATCACGCTTATTCTGGCAATTTTGTGTGCAGGTATTATTCAGAAGATTCCGCTCAGCCGAAAGAGCAGAATAGTGAAGCTGGCTACAGGAGTTTTTACTCTGGTATTGTTTGCACTCAGCATTATTTTCCTGGTTAACGGGACCTACAATCCATTTATTTACTTCCAGTTTTAGGAGCTGTTTTGAGCAAAAGAAAACGCGTATTCAAAAAAATATATATCGCTTTGTTTGTGGCCATGATTTCCCTTCCCTGGTTTATCTGGGCGGGAGTGCGCATTTTTGCCCCCGAATACTATGCCGAGCAGTCTGACGTCAGCAAAGAAAAACGTAACAAGAACGAGTTCAATTTTAAAGAACTGTTTAAGTCCGGCGAGAATCTTTCTTTGTACATTGACGACAGAGTTCCCTTCAGAGGCGGCATGATAGAGGCTTATCAAAGCGCCGAAGGCAAGACCGAGAAGGTCTATCAGAACTTTATGAGAGGGCTTATGACCTTCTTTTCCGGCAAGCCTTCCGAACAAAAAACGGTGGAAGTGGGCAATATCGACTCCATGTTCGGCGATACTTCGGGAGATGAAACCGGCAATGACGTATCGGCAGAGCCTGGGGATGTTTCACCGGCTGACGGAGCCGAAACCGAGCACGAACTTGTTGAGGTAGAAAGAGTTGAGCCCGACTGTAACAATGCGGGCTATGTTTTGTACAAGTGTGATAATTGCGACTACACCTACAAAGAAGTTTTGGAGCCCGAACACAGCTATGTTCTGATTAAAGAAAGTCAGGCTTCTTATGAAACCTACGGCTACAATCTTTATCAGTGCAGGAAATGTGCCAAATTAATGACTTCGGACCTGATAGCCAAATATGTGGACACCACTTACATGGCACCTCAGAATGTGGGCGGTACCCTGATAGGCCGCTTTAACTGGCTGTTCTACGCAGGCACCAACTTCATGGACTTTTATACCGGCGCCAATATACTGCCCGAGAGCGATATGGCCAAATATGCCGGGAAGGTTAATCGCCTCAAGGAACTGTGCGATGCAAGAGGCATAGTCCCCATGATAATGTTCATGCCCAACAAAGAGCAGGTTTATTCGGAATATCTTCCCACCATGGAAGTCGTAGACAATTACAAGCGTACCCAGCGCCTGACGGATTATATTAATGCCAACACTCAGGTTAAGTGCTTCTATCCTGTGGAAGAACTTAAAGCTGCGGATGTTTACTGGCAGGTATATTACAAATACGACTCTCACTGGAATCACATGGGAGCATACGTAGGCCTTTCCACGTATTACAAAAACATCGGAGTGGAGACCTTCAATCCCTGGCTGTTAGGTCCATATTCGGTTCCCGTAACCCGTGAGGACCTGATAACCCTGGGTGGATTAAGCCATGACAATTATCCTCCGGAAACGGAGTTTATGCCCAATTATCGTCCCAACGTATATGTTGATGGCTTAAGCCCTCTTGCGGATGTCTGCCGCACCTATGCCCAGGATGCGCCCTATGACTGCAAAATAGTGGTTCTGTCCGACTCCTATAGAGAAATGATGACACCCTTCATAGCCCATGATTTCCGTCAGATGGTGGCAGCCCACAGAGACTTTACGGACCAGTGTGCGGATGATATCAAGACTTGCCAGTTTCTTTTTCTTACTGCGGTGGAAAGAGACGACGTGCTTGTATTCAATTGTATAGATAAGGTTATTTCCATATTGGAACAGCCATAAAAGGGAGAATTTATTATTATGATTAAGTCAGTAAAAAGAATCTGCAGCCTTCTTTGTGCCGCGGCGCTTTTGACGGGTTCACTTACCTCCTGCAGCAGTAAGTACGCGATTGTGTCCAAAGAAGAAGAGAAGCCCGTTCCGGTGCTTGAAGAACTGCCTATAGTTGAGCCCGAGCCCGAACCGGAGCCTGAACCCGAACCCGAGCCTCAGACCTTTACGGTTAAGCTTTGTGCGGTGGGTGACAACCTTATTCACGACAATCTCATCCGTTCCGGTCTCCGAGAAGACGGAACCTACAATTACGACCATTTCTACGAGCACGTACTCGATCAGCTGGCTCAGTTTGATATTAAGATTATTAATCAGGAGACGGTTCTTGTTAACGACCCTGCCAATTACACCGGTTATCCCAGATTCGGCAGCCCTTATGAAGTGGGTGAGGCCGTTATTAAGGCGGGTTTCAATGTAATAACCCATGCCACCAATCATTCTTTTGACAAAAACGTTAAAGGTGTGGAATCCTCGGTTGCATTCTGGAGAGAGCATCCCGAAGTGCTGATGGTGGGCATGTATGACAATGAAGAAGACTTTAACGAGATACCCGTCAAGGACTTTGGCGGCATTAAGATAGCTTTCTTAAACTATACTTACGGGTTAAACGGCTTCCAGCTTCCCGAAGACAAACAGTATCTTGTAAATACGCTTTACGATGATGACAAGGTAGCTTCGGACATTCAGCGCGCCCGCGAACTTGCGGATTTTGTAATCGTGTTCCCCCACTGGGGTACGGAATACGTTTATGAAGCTACCACCTATCAGCGCAGTGAAGCCAAAATCTTCGTGGACGCCGGCGCAGACCTTATTATCGGCGCCCATCCTCATGTAGTGGAGCCCCTTGAAATTCTTACGGCGGAAGACGGCCGCGAAGTACCCTGTTACTGGTCCCTCGGCAACTTCATCTCTTCCCAGAGCGAAGTTCCCAGAATGTTAGGCGCCATGGCAGAAGTCACCATCGAAATGACTGAAGGCGACGAACGCGCCCACCTGGTATCTGCCGAAATCGAGCCTGTAGCCACCTTCATCAGCAAGGACACCAAGTTCATCACTTCCTACATGCTCAAAGACTTCACCGAAGAAATCGCCGCTGACCACTGGCT
>CAMNCH010000143.1 GCA_946534145.1 uncultured Lachnospiraceae bacterium | reverse complement strand
AAAAAAATGCTTGAAGAAGAGTATCCGAACGTAAAATTATATTTTCACGACACAAAAGCCGCATCCCTCGGCGAAGGAATTGCTGTTTTTAAAGCTATTGAGCTTCGTCAAAAGGGCTATTCCATTGAAGAAACCTATAATTACCTTGAAAACATGTCCAAAAACATTTATCAGGTCTTTACGGTTGATGATTTAAAATCCTTAAGCCGCACCGGCAGGCTTTCAAATGCTGTGGCAATAATCGGTAATTTGCTTAACATTAAGCCTATTCTTAAAGGCAACGAATTCGGCCAGATTATTTCTTTTGACAAGGTCAGAGGCAATAAAAAGGCAATTATGACCCTTGCCCATAAATACAACGAGCTTGTGGTTCACCCCGAGAATCAAATTGTGGGAATTGCGCATGCAAATAATCCCGAGGATACACAATTGCTCGTTGACCTGCTTAACGAGAAGCATCCGCCCAAAGAAATACTCACGGTAATGTACGAGCCCGTAACCGGTTCACACGTGGGTCCCGGCACTGTGGCACTCTTCTTTTTGGGTGATGACAACGTAAGATTTAACTAAAATATTAAAGGGAAAGAACAAATCAGTTCTTTCCCTTTTCTTTAACTTGGATTATTCCAAAACTTCTGTCCAGTAACTCTGGTTGTAAATATCGGTAAACTTGTAAGTAATCATACCGTTTTTACCGGTGTGAACATCGCTGACCACCATATTGTCGGTTACGGTCATCTGTTCACCGAGATAATACTGATCGTCAAAAGTCATGTCGTATTTGTAGTAGTTACAAACGAAATCAAGCTTGTCGCCCGCTACGAGCTCCGTTAAGCCCCTTGCAACAGTTTCAGTTACATTCTCCTCATAATCGGGTAAAGCGCCCTCTATGCGGCCGTAAGGCGTGTTATTGTCGAATATAAGAATAAGCTTAACCTTCTCTCCGTTCAAATAAGCGGGAACATAACCTGTAATAGTGTAATTGGTGCCGTCATCTATTGTGTCAAGGTGATAATATGCTACAACCTGATTGTTGATGGCAAGCCAGGTGTCCGAATCATCAGCGATAAGACTTCCGTCATTGCCAAAATCGTACATATTGTCAAGGCCCAGATCAATATAGCCGGAACCGTCATCTATAAACACGTTCTTATCAACTGAATGAACAAGCTTCCACTGCTCTTCGTCCATGTAAATGCAGGGAGCTCCCAAATCGTTACTCTTCCACTTAAGAACCGAGGTGTCAAAGAAATGCTCAGATACGTATCTTGCTGTTTCTTCGTCCGAAAGAGATCTTCCCGTTAACAGGCTGGCAAGTCCTGCAATTGAAGAACCGCCTGAGGAACCGGTGTCGGTAAATGCACTGATAAGAGAAAGAACCGAATCAAGTCCGCCTGCGGAACTTGAGGAAGATGAACCCGTAAAGCCGCCCAATAAGGATTCTAAGGGGTTAGAAGATAAACCGCCTGTAGCTGCCTGACCCGAAAGCTCAAGTCCGGCGAATTCACGAATACAGTCGGAATATTCGCTGTCCAAACCGATAGCATCATAAGTCTGGATTGCGGAATTAACCTTGGAGGTCTTCCTGTAAGGGAAATATATGGAAATTCCGTATGAATCCGTCATGTTGGAGGAGGTTCTGTTGTACTTGACGCAATTTAAAATAGTCTCGGCAAGCGCGTCTCCTTCTTTGGACTTTAAATTCTTTGCAAAGCTGTATAAGTCAATCTGGTCGATTTTATTCTGAACGGCAAACTCTCTTGAATTGCTGCGGGCATTGGATACTGCCGAATAGTCACCCTTCTTAATAAGCTCTGAAGTGCCCTTGGAAAATTTCTTTAAATCATCGCTGATGGACAAAGAAAGCTCGCCAAGGTCAACCACAGAAAGTGTAGCCTTCTGGCCGGGACATACACGTTCACAGGTGTCGGTGAAATCATCGATAATATTCTTGCCGATTTCAACCGTAGGCATGGATGTGTTCTTGGAAAGAGCCGTAAGCCAGTCTGTGTAGTACCAGCCCACACCGGGCTCGGTTTCTTCGGATGCAACGATATAATCGGCATAATCGGCCATCATGATATCGTTTTCAAGTGTAGCCATAAGACAGGTGTCAAAGCCGACAAAATCAAACTTCATACCTGCATTCTTGAAGGCTGTATTGATACCGGCAAGGTTCATGGAACCTGACATACTGTTCTTTTCATCATATCCGTAACCTGATATGGAACCGCCGCCGTGATCCCAGAAAATAAACATGTTTCTGTTGGCGGGATAATTCTTGGAACAATACTTAATAAAGTCTGTTACATTGGAAGGGTCTGTCATGGCTTTGGTGCCAAAATCCTTCTCAAGACTGTACATTCCGCCGTCTTTTATCTGATATATCTGATTTACCCTGTTGCTGACAATGTTGTTCTGCCATTGTTTGCAACCGCCGGTCATGATGATTAAGTTAACTTTGTCGGAAAGCTTCGCCTTGGTCATTTCGGTAATGTCTTTGGTAGCCATACCGCTTCTGGATTCAAGGTCGGTTCCGCATATATATACCATAACGGTAACAACATCCTTGCCATCGCCGAGAATGGTGGTATAACGACTCTTAACAGCGCTGTTAACGCTCTTATCAAGCTTGCCTGTGTTGGGTGTAAAGGACCATCCCGAGGATGAACCGGATGCACCGCCGAAGGAGCTGATTAAATCCATGGGGTTAAATAAAGAACCCGATGAAGCCGGCGTCTGAGTCTGCGTCGAAGTCTGTGTCTGGTATGAAGAAGGTGCGGTATAGGAATCGTCGGCCACATCTGAGCCGCCTCCCAATAATGAACTTAAGAATCCGCTCTTTCCTCCGAATATAACAAGTGCGATAAGAAGAAGGATGGAAGCACCGCCGCCGACTCTGGTCATTGATGAACCGCTGCCGTGACCTTTTCTGCCACCGCCGCCGTGACCCATAGGTGCGGAAGAACCGCTTGTGGGCGCGCTCTGGTTAAGACCTTCTCCTCTTCTGTACAGGCCTGTACCGTTACCTGTTACGTTTTTTTCACGTGATCTGGGCTTATCTGCCATATTACTCCCCTGCCTTTACTAAAAACTTCAATGCTAATTCTATATTATGACAATAATATTTTCAAGAGAATAAGTACATCGGGCTTACATGAAAAAGCCTGCCGGAAATATCCGACAGGCCCGTAAACTTAAGCCTTATTCATTGTGAAACTTTTCATAGTCTTCCACATACTGAGTGATGAACTTAACGGTTCCCTCGATTCCAAGTTTGGCCGAATTGATACAAAGATCGTAGCTTTCGGCACGACCCCATTTCTTGGATGAATAATAGTTGTAATAGGACTGACGCTGCTTGTCTTTCTTTTGATACAACTCTCTTGCATCTTCATCAGTCTTAACGGAATCGTCAAGCTTTTTAATGTACTTACACTTAAAAGCATCGTCCGAATAAATAAAGAGATTCAAAACATTGTCAAAATCAGCCAAAGCATAGTCGGCGCATCTTCCCACGATAACGCAGGGTCCTTCTTTTGCAAAAGATTTGATGGCATCAAACTGAGCTAAGAATACCTTGTGGCTGATGGGCATGTCTACAAAAGCGGATGAATTGTAGCCAAAAGAATAAGTATCCATGACAAGATTGTATAAAAAGGAATTGGTGGGTCTCTCGTCGTGGTTTTTAATCATTTCCTCACAAAAACCGCTTTCTTTGGCAGCTCTTGTGAGAATAGACTTGTCGTAAAAAGGAATTCCGAAGTATTTGGCAACTTTCTCTCCGATTTCGTGACCGGCTGAGCCGTATTGTCTTCCGATAGTTATAACTGTCTGCATAATCTATCCTCCTTTTATAATGAATCCTTTTAAAAAGAAAATTATCTGACAATGGTACTCTTTTGTCTTATTCTATCACAAAACTTAGAAAAAAACAAGTTCAGGTTTACATAAATTAATTATGTTAACCTGAACCTATTATTCATCTAATTATTGCTGCGCAAGTAATTCAACGCCTTTAAAAAATCCTCCGGAAGTTCGGAGTCAAAACTTAAATAAGTGCCCTTTGACGGACTTATAAAACCTATGGTTTTGGCATGTAACATCTGCCCGTTTAACTTGAGGGGTTCTTTTTGAGTTCCGTATACCGGGTCTCCCATAAGAGGATGCCCGAGAGACGTCATGTGAACCCTTATCTGGTGAGTTCGCCCGGTTTCAAGCTTAAGTTCAATATATGTATATCCACTAAATCTCTCAAGAACTTTGTAATGTGTTACAGCTCTTTTGCCACCCGGAACTATGGCCATCTTCTTACGGTCCTGTGGACTTCTGCCCAAGGGAGCATCAACTGTACCCTCGTCTTCTCTTAAGCTACCGTGAACTATGGCATGATATATTCTGTCGGCAGAATGTTCTTTTAACTGCTCCGCAATCTTGCCGTGAGCAAAGTCATTTTTACAAATAATAAGAAGTCCCGAAGTATCTCTGTCGATTCTGTGAACTATGCCGGGACGCAGGACACCGTTTATTCCGCTCAGGCGCCCGTTTAAGTGGTACATAAGAGCATTGACGAGTGTACCCTCATAATGACCCGCACTGGGGTGTACGACCATTCCACGGGGCTTATTGACTATGGCTACGTCCTCGTCTTCATAAACTATATCAATCGGAATATTCTCAGGCTTAATATCCGGCTCAACAGAATCGGGCACCTGCAAAAGAATGGTGTCATCAGCCTTCACTTTATAGCCTGATTTGGATGGCCTGCCGTTTATAAGGAGCAAGCCGTCACCGATCTGTTTCTGAATGTACGATCTCGATAAGTCCGGAAGAAGGTCTGACAGATATTTGTCGGCTCTTATTCCTTCGTCTTCATCGGATACACAAAAATTGTATTCTTTCATAAGCTTTTAACTGTCAATCCACGTCACGCAGACGTTTCTCCATAAACCTTAGGAAATTAAGGTCGTCTTCTTTGTAATAGAACAAAAGAAGGATTACCAGAACAAAAGTTGCAACCGTAATAAAAATATCGGCGAAATTAAATATGGGGAACTTAATAAAGCTTAAATATATAAAATCCACCACGTAATCGTATAAAATCCGGTCGATAAGATTGCCGACAGCTCCCACTACAATAAAACTGATAAGAACATGGCACATAATATACTTTCTTTTGCCCGGCGTCTTTATTAAGACATACAGGCAGGCCAGAAGAATTATGATACCCACCAGAATAATAAAGGACTTCTGGTCCTTTAACAAGCCAAAGGCAGCGCCC
>CAMNCH010000142.1 GCA_946534145.1 uncultured Lachnospiraceae bacterium | reverse complement strand
AATTAGAAAAAAATTAAAAAAATTTGCAAAAAAGGCTAAAGTATATAAAAATAGTGCCGATAATGTATGTAGAGAATTAGAAAAAGCATGTGAATGCGAAGGAGGAACATATGCGTATAGAAGCTTATACACAGGTTCAGCAACTCTATAATTCCGCTAAGGTACAGAAGGACGCTAACGTTTCAAAGAAAGGACAGACCGACCAGGTTCAGATTTCTTCAATGGGTCTTAACATCCAGGCTGCAAAGGCTGCTGTTAAATCCGCAGAAGATATCAGATTTGATAAGGTTAATCCTATTAAGGAAGCGATTGCAAACGGTACCTATAACGTGAGTGCCGAGTCATTTGCTGACAAATTGCTTGAGAAGTATGAGTCATTGCGTTAGGGAGGAATAAGTGGCTAGTCTTATTGATACTCTTACAGAAGTTTTAAATGGGGAAAACAAAGAATATCAGAAGCTGCTTAGCCTCTCTAAGGACAAGACCGATGTCATCGTAAGAGGTGATCTGAACGCGCTTGCTGTGATTACGGATAAGGAGCAGGAAGTGGTCAGTAAGATTATGGCGCTTGAGCATGAGCGCACTTCTACCATGACGGAAATCGCTAAAATCCTAAACACGGATGTTTCGGGACTGAAGCTGGATGTACTTATTGACTTACTGAAAAAGAAACCCAAAGAACAAAAAGCTTTGGCGCAGGTACATGATAAACTTCATGCGACTCTTTATGAGATGAAGATTATCAACGACAGAAATGCGGAGCTTGTTAATACCGCCATTGAGATGACGAACTTTAACATGAACCTGCTTCAGTCGGCGCGCAAAGCACCTGAAACAGCCAATTACAACAAAGGAGCATTTAATACGGGAAGCTTAATAGGCGTTGAATCCGGCTCTTTTGATGCGAAACAATAGATAATCCATCCGCCACCTTGTGGCGGATGATTTTAAAAAGAGGGCATAAAGTTTTCTTTTGCCTTCGGAGGATTGAAGCATGCCGTTAATGGGAAGCCTTTATATAGGGTCATCGGGACTTCAGACATCTCAGAATTCCCTTAACACAACTGCACACAACCTGTCCAACCTGGACACCACCGGTTTTGTACGTCAGCAGGTATTACTTGGTGACAGACTTTACAATACCATTAAAAAGGGATCGGTTTCGGTTTCAAGCCAGCAGACCGGTCTGGGCGTTACGTACGAAAAGGTGAGACAGGTCAGGGACTATTTCCTCGATCAGTCGTACCGTAAAGAAAACGGTAGGGCTTCTTTCTATTCCAGCAATTACGAGGCTATGACCGAGGTTGAAGATTTGCTCAACGAGTTAAACGATGATGCGAGCTTCAATCACGCCATGACCAATTTCTGGGCAACTCTTCAGGAGCTTGCCAAAACCCCCGACGATACCACGGTACAAAGAATGCTCATCCAGAATGCGCAGAGCTTTATTACCAATGCTTCGCAGGTATATCAGGGACTCATAGATTACCAGGAAGAATTAAACATTCATATAAAAGAAAAAGTTGACCGCATCAACGATCTCGGCAAACAGATTATGAGACTTAACGACGAGATAAGAAAAGTTGAAGTAGGCGGCATCGAAAGTGCCAACGACTTCAGGGATGCGAGAAACCAGTGCCTTGATGAACTCTCGGGACTCGTACATATTGAGTACGACGAGGATGTATATCATTCGGTTCGGGTAAGAATCGAGGGTAATGATTTCGTGACGGCCGACAACATCAACACCATCGAACTTGAGACGGATGCCAAGACCGGTTTCTACACTCCTTACTGGAAGATGAACGCAATCTGGCGCACCAACGATGAGGGTGTTGAATATCTCGACACCAGCAGGGCTATTTTGTACGACACTTCAAGAATTGTTTCTGCAGAATCCAACACCGACATTGGTCAGCTCCGCGCCATGCTTTATATAAGAGGCGACAAGGTTGCGGATTACACGGACATTCCCGTTAAGCCCGAAGTTCCCGAACGTCTCCCTGCCGATACCGATGCAACATATGCGGCCAAGGTGGCCGACTACCAGACGGCATTCAATAAATACGAAGAAAAAGTAGACTACTACAATCACACTGTTGCCCAGTCCGTCTGCATGAACGTTCAGGCCGAATTCGACCAGCTCATTCACAACGTAGTAACCGCCGTTAACGGTGTCCTTAAAGATGCCTACGACAAACACTACGCAGCAAGCGGCGGCACATATATGGCAGATGACGACGGTTCGCCCCTTCAGATTTTCCAGAAAAAAGAAAGCGCGGGCTACATTAAGAATGAAACCACCGGCGAGTGGGAGTGGCAGGAAGAAGATATTGAGGATGACTACCATACTGAAACCCTCTACTCGATTCCCAACATCATCATCAATCCCCGCCTGTTAAGAGAAGCGGGCAAGATGAAGTTCGTTCTTCCCGACAAAACCGTCGACTACACCACGGCCAAGAGCCTCATAGATGCCTTTGATGCAGATATTTACGCGCTTAACCCCAACGTAACCACAAGATGTTCTTTGAACACTTACTATACCAACCTTGTATCCCAGGTAGCCAATTCCGGCAGCGTATACAAGAACATTACCGAAGCTCAGACCATTACGATGACCAGCATCCAGGCCGCAAGAGAGCAGATTATCGGAGTATCCTCCGACGAGGAACTTTCCAACATGATTAAGTTCCAGAATGCTTTTAATGCAGCCAGCCGATATATAAATGTGGTAGACGAGCTTTTGGAGCACATTATCAGCACCCTCGGCACTTGATAGTTTCTTTTGACAAAAGAAACCGGAAAGGAGTCATATATGCCTTCACAATTTTTCGGATTAAATACTTCATATACCGGACTTCTGGCAGCCAATGCGGGCCTTAACACCACGGCCAACAACATCTCCAATTCCGAGACCAAAGGCTACAGCCGCCAGCAGGCAGTTCAGGAAGCCAACCGCGCGCTTCGTACCTACACCACTTACGGTTCCGCCGGCGCCGGTGTAGATACCATCGCAATCGAAAGAATAAGAGACGAATTCTATGACTCCAAGTACTGGGATAACAACACCAGACTCGGCAGCGCTGACATTAAGGCATATTACACCAAGTCCATTGAGAACTATCTTCAGGACACCGACAAGATTGCGGGCTTCAATACCGCCTACAACCTTATGTTTGACGCACTTGAGGAGCTTCACAAGAATTCCGGCAACGCCTCCGCCAAGTCCCAGTTCGTAATGTACGCTCAGTCACTTTGCGATTACTTTAACAGCGTATCGGGACAGCTTTCCGAACTTCAGAAAGATGTAAATACAGAAATAAAGGACACGATTTCCCAGATTAACTCTATCGCGGAAAGGATCGCTACCCTTAACAAGCAGATTAACGTTATCGAGCTTACCGGCGCTCACGCCAATGAGCTTCGAGACAAGAGAGCCCTTTTAATAGACGACCTTTCTCAGTATGTATCCGTTAAGACTACTGAGCAGCCTATCAGAGATACAGCCAACAACCTTGATACCGGCGCCACCAGATTTATTGTGGAAATCTCCGGCAATCAGCTTTTGGTTGATAACATCGATTACAGATCCCTGTCCTGTCAGGCCCGTGAAATTCATGAGACCGTCAACCAGTCAGACGTTCAGGGACTTTACGAGATTAACTGGAGCGACGAAATTCCTTTCAACCTCTACAACACCATGATAGGCGGCAAGCTTCAGGGACTTATCGAACTTCGTGACGGTAACAATACCGAGAACTTCCGCGGCAAGATTGAAGAAGTTAAGGTTGCAGAAGGCACAGTCAAAATAAAGGCCGACCTTGATTACCTTAAGGACCTGGACAAATGTACACTTTCCGCTCACGGCGGAAGAATAAGCCTCGGCTCCGAAGTTTACTATTATTCGGACTGGACCTATGAACTGGACAAAGAAACCGGTGACTGCTATTACACCTTCCAGCTTGATTTAAACTACGGTGACTGCATTCTTTCTCCTTCAAGAGAAGGTAAAGATGCGGAAATCGGCGCCAGCATAGATTATCAGGGAATTCCCTACTATCAGGAGCAGTTAAACGAGTTCGTAAGGCTCTTTGCAAGAACCTTCAACGAGATCCTGACACAGAACGGCGAATATCGTCCCGGTGCAGGTGAAATGGGCGCTGTGGACGGTTACGGCAATGCTGCTAATGACCCCACAAAGAACGCTCTTTTCAGAGGCAAGACCGTAGACGGGGAGCTTGATTTTACGGATTATTACGATTCTTTGTACGATGCAAGTCAGCCATTGACTGTGTCCAATAAATCTTCGTCCTACTACAACCTTACTGCGGCGAACTTCTCCATTAACCATGATATCGCCATGGACCCCATTCTTTTGGCCACCAGAACCGGCGATTCCGAGGGTGAGTCCAAAGCAGACATCGTTACAAAACTTTTGACCATCAAAATCGACAAGGACGTATTCTCCTTCAGAGGCGGCTCCTCCAGCGAGTTCCTGCAGTCGGTTCTCTCCGATGCGGCACTTAATGCGGCAAGAGCCAACAGCTCTGTTAAGTATTACAGCACCATGAACAACGTCATCAACAACCAGCGAATCTCCGTATTCGGCGTAGACTCCGACGAAGAAGCGGTCAGCCTTGTTAAGTACAGAAACGCTTACAACCTGGCTTCCAAGATGATTCAGACCTTCACGGAAATCTATGACAGACTGATTCTTGAGACCGGCGTATAATCCCCTTAAAAAAACACAAAAAAATATAAAAAAATTTTCAAAAAGGAGTGATGAAAATCACTCCTTTTGCCGATATATAACGTGAGAGTATAAGTCTGTGTTTTTGGGCCATGCCCGAAAGGATCGAAATCACATGAGAATTACCAACAAAATCATTCAGAACAATTCCCTTAACAACATTAATGTAAATAAGACTTTGGAGGATCAGCTCTCCACAATGCTTTCCTCCAATAAGAAAATCGTCCGTCCCTCGGACGACCCCATCATCGCCCTTCGTTCTTTGAGACTTCGTACCAGCGTTAACCAGGTTACCCAGTACGTGGAAAAGAACGTGGAAGACGCAAAAAGCTGGCTTACGGTTACGGAAGATGCCATCAAGACCCTTTCCGATATTATTACCGATGTTCGCAAACAGTACGTTAAGGGTACAAGTGATACACTAAAGGCAGAAGACAGAACCATTATAACGTCCAATCTCGAAGCTCTGGCTGCGGAACTCTACAACACAGGAAATGCAGATTTCGCCGGCAGAAGTGTTTTCACGGGCTTCAGAACCGAAACCACCCTTACCTTCCAGAAGCAGGAAGA
>CAMNCH010000141.1 GCA_946534145.1 uncultured Lachnospiraceae bacterium | reverse complement strand
GGGCGGGGAGGGGGCTGTTTTTGACAGAAGTGGATAATTGTATACAATTATCCAAAATTCCATTGACATGGGCACTTTACTCCGCTAAAATGATAGGCGTTAGGAGTTTAGGAGGTTGTCGAAATGTCATTAACTTTATCAGAAAAAGCCAAGGCGGTTAAGCCTTCATCAACACTTGCCATCACAGCTAAGGCTAAAGAGCTTAAGAAAAGCGGCGTGGACGTAGTAGGTTTTGGAGCAGGCGAGCCCGACTTTAACACACCCAAGAATATTTGCAATGCGGCCATTAAAGCTATCGAGACAGGCTTTACCAAGTATACGCCCGCTTCGGGTACCAATGAGCTTAAGGCTGCCATCAGTAAGAAATTCAGAGACTTCAACGGACTTGATTACGCGCCCAATCAGATTGTTATTTCCAACGGCGGTAAACATTCCCTTACCAATATATTTGATGCAATTTTAAATCCCGGCGATGAGGTTATTATTCCTGCGCCCTACTGGCTCAGCTATCCCGAAATGGTGAAGTTATCCGACGGCGTTCCCGTATTTGTATACGGAGCCAAAGAAAACGGATATAAGATTACGGCAGAACAGCTTGACAAGGCCATTACAGACAAGACCAAAGCTTTCGTGCTTAATTCTCCCAGCAACCCCACCGGTATGGTTTATTCCAAGAAGGAACTTCAGGCACTTGCAGAGGTTATCGTTAAGAGAGATATCTACGTAATTGCCGATGAAATGTACGAGTATCTTACATACGATAAGGCCAAACACGTAAGTATTGCTTCCCTTGGCGAAGACATTTACAAGCACACTATTACCTGTTCCGGCCTTTCCAAGTCCTACGCCATGACAGGCTGGAGAATCGGTTACACAGGTTCATCCGTAGAGATTGCTAAGCTCATGTCTGCAATGCAGTCCCATGCGACTTCCAACCCCAACTCCATCGCGCAGTTTGCATCCGTTGAGGCTCTTACAGGCCCTCAGGACGACGTTAAGAAGATGCGAGATGAGTTTGACAAAAGAAGAGTGCACATGTACGAGCGTGTTAAGGCAATGCCTTATGTAGACGTTATGAAGCCTGAAGGTGCTTTCTACGTATTCATTGATATGTCCGAGGCTCTCAAGAAGTCTTACAAAGGCGAGAAGCTTGAGACAAGCGCGAAACTTGCAGAGTTTCTTTTGAATGATTACGCGGTAGCCGTTATCCCTTGTGCGGACTTTGGCTTCCCTACCCACATCCGTCTTTCCTACGCTATCAGCATGGAACAGATAGACAAGGGCCTTGACAGAATCGAAGCCTTCTTAAAGGAACTTAAATAAGCGTTGTAAATATAAAGGGACTGAATGACAATTCAGTCCTTTTTTTGTACAATTAAAAGGGTATGAATTGTTTCTTACGGCATAAATGCTATTCTATGGTCATGAAGCGAACACGGAGGAAACTGTGGAAGACAAAATGTTTTATCTGTTGCTTTTGATAATACTGTCTGTGGTACTGATGGGCTGTCTGGTTATCCTTATACGAAGCTATTATAAAATGGCTGAGGCCCACAGAATTCTTAAGGATAACATTAAGAATCTTGAAGAGTTAAATGACAGACTCAGGATGGACAGACATGATTATCTGAACCACCTTCAAATCATATACGGGCTTATGGAACTTGAAGAGTATGATGAGATGAAATCCTATCTTAAGAAAGAGTACAAAGAACTTCTTTCGACGGGAAAGGCCATCAAGACGGCTAAACCTGCAGTAAATGCCCTTCTTGCCGCCAAACTGTCGGAGTGCGAGTCAAAAGAAATTGAGTTTCGCATCGAAGTCAAGTCAGACCTTAAAAAGCTTACCATTGAAGACTGGGAACTTTGCAAGGTGCTTTCGAATCTTATAGACAATGCCATAAAAGCCCTTGAAGATTCGGATAAGGCGGAGAAAAAGATCTTTATCAATATTACGGAGAACCCCACGGAATATGTTTTTGAGGTGGAGAATAACGGACCGAAGATACCTGACGATATTAGGGAACGAATATTCAAAAAAGGATTCAGCACCAAGAAATCCGAGGGTCACGGAATGGGTCTTTCAATTGTTTCAAAGATTTTAGAAGAGAGCAACGGAAGCATTTCTTTTGACACAGACGACGAAAAAACTGTTTTTACGGCAGTGATTAAAAAAGGAGAATGACCATGGAAGCTGTTCAAGTTTTGGGTATAATTGTCCTTATTATCGGAATTGTTTTAATCGGAGTCGAGGTTTATATGCCGGGCTTCGGATTTCCGGGAATCAGCGGTATTATTTGTACCGTCGCAGGCATTTTCTTGACCGGAAGGGACATGAACGAGAGGATAAAGGTCGGTGCGATTGCCATAGTGGCGATAATCATTGTTCTGACCGTAAGCATCATAGTCTTTAACTCAAAGAAGATTAAGTCGCCGATTAAACTTGAAGACGATTTAAATGGCAGGAATCTTTTTATCGAGGAAGAGGATATGAAGTATCTTATCGGTAAAAAGGGTATTGCACTTACGGATTTAAAGCCCTCCGGCAAGGGGGAGTTTGACGGGGTCAAACTTGATGTAATTACGGTAGGCTACATAAAAAAGGGTACGGAACTTACCATTACCGAAATAAAAAACAATAAAATATTTGTTGATGGTTAAAGGAGGGTTATTATGAAAACTGCATTGATAGTTTCAGCTTTGATAATTGTTTTACTGGTGGTATTTTTTACGGTCATTCCTGTGGGAATGTGGATTTCCGCGGTGGCCAGCGGAGTTAAAATCAGTATTTTTTCTCTCGTGGGTATGAAACTCAGACGTGTAAAGCCTGCATTTATTGTGCGCCCCATGATTAAGGCCACAAAAGCAGGTCTCACGGTTAAGACCAATGAACTTGAAGCCCATTATCTTGCGGGCGGCGATGTGGACAGCGTTGTGAATGCCCTTATTGCGGCAGAGCGCGCCGGCATGAATCTTTCTTTTGAACAGGCATCAGCAATCGACCTTGCGGGACGTGATGTATTCGAAGCGGTTACCATGAGCGTAACTCCAAAGGTTATCGAAACTCCCGTGATTTCAGCTGTTGCCAAAGACGGTATCGAACTTCTGGTAAAGGCACGTGTCACTGTAAGAACCAACATCGACAGATTAATCGGCGGTGCGGGTGAAGCGACGGTTCTTGCCAGAGTAGGCGAGGGCATCGTTACTACGGTCGGCTCTGCAGCCACCCACAGCAGCGTGCTTGAGAATCCCGACGATATTTCAAGAGTGGTACTTGAAAAGGGACTTGATTCAGGAACCGCTTACGAGATTATTTCCATAGATATTGCTGACATTGATATAGGCAGAAACATCGGTGCCAACCTGCAGAGCCTTCAGGCGGAAGCCAATACAAAGATTGCCCAGGCCAAAGCCGAAGAAAGAAGAGCTATGGCGGTTGCACTTGAGCAGGAGATGAAGGCAGAAGTAGTGAAGGCTGAAGCCGATGTTCCCAGAGCAATGGCGGAAGCATTAAGATCCGGTAATCTCGGCGCCATCGATTATTACAAACTTCAGAATATTCAGGCTGATACCAAGATGAAGAACGATATCGGAACAGGCGTTACAGGTTACGTTGACAGTAAAAAGAAATAATCAGAGAGTACAATCGAACCGGCAGGGGTAAGCTATGATAAACGTTATGGTTGTTGAAGACGAGGAACAGATTCGTCACATTCTTAAAAAGATGATTGAGAAAAATGAAGGCTGCAGCGTGGTTTCAGCATGCGAAAACTTTGCATCCGCCATATCAGACTTTATCAGGCTACGCCCCGATGCGGTCTTTATGGACATCGACCTTCAGGGCGAAAGCGGTTTGGAGTGCGCCAAAGCCATGACGGAAGTGGACCCGAAAGTCAAGATTGTCTTTGCCACAGCCCACAGCGAATACATGGCCAATGCTTTTGAAATATATGCTTTTGACTATCTCGTTAAGCCCTTTGACATGGCCAGAATACACAAGACCCTTAATCGTATCAAGGAGATGACGGCTGCCAAAGAGACTCCCGGGAAAGGCGAATCATCTTTGGAAAAACTTATCATTAAGGGCAAAGAAGAGATCAACATTATCGATGTCAAAGACATCATAATGATAGAACGGACCGACGGTATGTCCAGGATAGTTACAAAAGAAGACGTTTTCCTCACATCTCAGGCTCTTGGGGCGCTGGAAGAGAAGCTTGACCCGGAACGGTTTATGCGCTGTCACAAGTCTTACATAATCCGGGTAGAAGCCATCAGGAAACTTGAGGTATACGGAAGATGGACTTACACCGTATATCTTAAGGATACGGAGGAAACCGCTCTTATGACTTCGGAAAAATATGAGGAAATAAAAAAGAGACTTTTGTAAATTGTTTTTGTTATAGATTTCCGAAGGATAAGTTGTCATAAAAAAATTATGCAAACCGGGGTTATGTAAACTACATAACCCCTTTTTTTTATTTTTTCAAAAAAATTTTTTTCCAATATTTTGTATAAAGGTTCACATAATAAAACAGATTTTGTGCTTTGACGCGATATATGTCACAAATGACACAAAATCTAACAAAATTGGGATTTGCTTTATTAATAATGAGCGGATATAATAGGACTTACCACACCAAAAACGGTTGACAGAACATGTCATTTTGGAAGGAAAAAGAGAAGATGCAGTCTTATATTGATGCCTTTATTACTTATTTACATAATGTTAAGAAGATGTCAGAGAACACTGAGCTTTCCTACAGACGCGATTTAAGTAAAGTGTGCCGTTACATGGAGGAACAGGGTATTCACAATCCCGCGGACATTACGGCTACCAATCTTAATTCCTACGTTCTTTATCTTGAGAAGAACAAGTTCAGTGCAGCCACCATTTCCCGTAATATAGCCTGTATCAAGACCTTCTATCATTACCTGTACAAAGAAGGCAAGGTTAAGACCGACGCATCCGAAACTCTTAAGGCACCCAAGGTTGAGAAGAAGATTCCTGAGATTTTAACTACCTCCGAAGTGGTAAGGCTCTTAGAGCAGCCTCAGGGCAACAGCCCCAAGGACGTACGCGACAAGGCAATGCTTGAGCTTTTATACGCTACAGGTATCAGAGTCAGCGAGCTTATTTCCCTCAGGGTTGAAGACGTCAATATGCAGATGGGCTTTATCGTCTGCCATGACAGGACCAAAGAACGAGTCATTCCCTTCGGTCACGAAGCCAAGACCGCCATTCAGGCATATCTTGACAATGCCAGAGAGGGCATGCTTGACAACAAAAACGAAGAGACACTTTTTGTAAACTGCTCCGGACAGCCCATGTCGAGACAGGGCTTTTGGAAGCTTAT
>CAMNCH010000140.1 GCA_946534145.1 uncultured Lachnospiraceae bacterium | reverse complement strand
CAAAAATATGGAGAGGACATCCTGCTGTATCTGATGCCCTCTCCTAAAGAAATACTTCTGCTGCGTCCAATGGACTGTTCCTCGCTTTCTCTTCTGTCTTTCCACGTATTATTTTGTACGCTTGTACTTAACGTTAATGTTTATAACCGTTATGTTTACTATGTACTCGACTCAAGAAGTATTTGATATGGAATTAAGATTAAGTAGTAAGGTGGAGTGTACCTCCTTTTCTTAGAATCTGTATTAAATTTTAACTAATCCTTTCTGAAGATCTCTCTTCTTTGTTTGTAAGATGATGATATCACCGGACAGGTCATTTGTCAAGCAATTTTATAATTTCTTAATAAATTATTCGTAAATAATGAACTTTATGTATAAATTGTGTATGCAATTTTACTCTTTTCAACAATTCCAAATTTTACAAAAAATAATGAATTACACTTTAGATTGTGAAAGGGAACAAATAAAAATGGCGAAAGAAAGCGGTTGTTTCTTTCGCCACAAAATTGCGTCAATTTGTATTACAGTCTGGCTACTACGAAGATGTCGTAAATGGCCTTGATGGCTGCTTCGAAGTCTTTGTTGTCCACTCCGATGATGATGTTTAACTCACTGGAACCCTGGTCAATCATCTTAACGTTTACGTCTGCGTGAGCGAGGGCCGAGAAGATACGACCTGCGGTACCGCGGGTGGACTTCATGCCGCGACCTACGACAGCGATAAGTGCAAGGTCTGCTTCGATTTCAATGGTGTCGGGATCTGCGAGGCGGTGAATAGCGGATACCACCTGCTGTTCTTTGTCCATGAACTCGTCCTGGTGAACGAATACGGTCATGGTGTCGATACCTGAAGGCATATGTTCAAAAGAAATGCCGCTGTCTTCAAATGCCTGAAGAACCTTTCTGCCAAATCCGACCTCGGCATTCATCATATCTTTTTCAATGTTGATGGAGCAAAAGCCCTTACGGCCCGCAATACCGGTAATGGTGTATTTGGACTTCTGACAGGTGCTCTCAACAATCCATGTGCCGCCGTCTGAAGGTGAATTGGTGTTGCGGATGTTAATCGGGATACCCTCACGTCTTACGGGGAAAATAGCATCTTCGTGAAGAACGCCGGCGCCCATGTAGGAAAGCTCTCTAAGCTCTCTGTAAGTGATGGTCTCGATAACTTCGGGATTCTCAATTACGCGGGGATCTGCGATAAGGAAGCCGGATACATCGGTCCAGTTCTCATAAACGTCTGCATGACAGGCTCTGGCAACGATTGAACCGGTAATGTCGGAACCGCCGCGGGAGAAAGTCTTGATGGTGCCGTCGGGAAGTGAACCGTAGAAACCGGGAATTACAGCATTGACACAGGTCTTAAGCTTCTCGGATAAAACCTTGTTGGTAAGCTCGGAGTCGAATTCGCCGTCGGCCTTGAACTTAATAACCTCTGCGGCGTCGATGAACTCGTATCCGAGGTAATCTGCCATGATGATACCGTTTAAGTACTCGCCTCTGGATGCTGCGTAGTCCTTGCCGGCCTTTTTAACGAAGTTCTCACGGATGGTCTTGAATTCATCATCCAAAGAAAGCTTAAGGGAAAGTCCCTCGATAATCTCGGTGTAACGTGCCTTAATATCTGCAAGCTCGGCATCCATCTTCTCAAGGCCGCCCTTGCCGGTTACATTGGCATAGCAGGAATAGAGCATGTCGGTAACCTTCTTGTCCTTGGAAAAGCGCTTGCCGGGAGCGGAAGGCACCACGAAATGTCTGTCTTTATCATCGGAAATGATTTTTCCGACCTTTTTAAACTGCTCGGCACTCGCAAGGGAGCTGCCGCCGAATTTAACAACTTTATTCATAATATGTTATCTCTCCTTAGGTAAGTAAGTAACGGGTTTACGGTTCCGATTCATCTTATCTTACACTTTTATTTTTCCACTCTTATATAATTCAAACAAGTGCCTGTTTTTGCTTTTTTTGTTGCAAAATCTGCTTCGCTTAACTCGGTGGTCAGGAATGCGTATTCGTCAAAGAAGCCTGCATCCACTTCCGTAACTTCGCCGTCGAAAGCATTGATTGCATCATTCTTAAGCTCTGCGCCCACGCGGACAAAGAAAACTTTCTTGGAAGCCTTATATCCGGGAAGGTTGATTTCCTCATCTTTCCAGTCGCAGGGAATGTGACGGCCGATGTTCTGAGCACATTCAACCACGTCGCCGCAAACCGCACTGGCTGTGGGAAGCTTACCTGCGCCGCGGCCCATGAACATTGCATCGTCCAGCATATTGCCGCGTACCAGTACTGCATTATATACATCGTTGACATTATAAAGGGGATTGTTCTTTTTAACAAGATAAGGAGCCACAAGTGCAAAAGAACCTGTAGGTCTGTCCTCGTATTTGGCCAGAAGCTTAATCTTCATGCCAAGCTTGGCCGCATACTTAATGTCTCTGTCGCTGATATTGGTAATACCCTCTGTGGGAACTTTGTCAAAAGAAACCGTCTTACCGCACACAACCGATGCAAGAATGGCTATCTTTCTGGCCGCATCATGACCTTCGATGTCGGCTTCGGGATGAAGCTCCGCATAGCCGAGAGCCTGGGCTTCTTTTAGTACATCCTCGAATTTGGAGCCTTCTTCGGTCATCTTGGTAAGCATGTAATTGGTGGTACCGTTGACGATACCTACCACACTTAATATCTTGTCTGCGGTTACGGAGTTCTGAAGGGCACGGATGATGGGAATGCCGCCGCCTGTGGAAGCTTCGAATTTGTAACTGCAGTTATGTTCTTTGGCTATCTCTATGAGTTCGGGGCCGTGAAGAGCCACAAGTTCTTTATTGGAAGTGCAGACGCTCTTGCCTGCTTCAAGTGCAGCCTTGGTATATTTGTAAGCGTATGTGGCGCCGCCCATGGTCTCGCATACTATGTCGATTTCCGGGTCGTTGACGATTGCCTCAACCTCGTGAACCACCAGCTTCTCAAAGGGGTCACCGGGGAACTCTCTTAAGTCAAGAATGGCCTTAACCTTAACGTCGTCACCCACATTTTTCTTAATAACATCCGCATTCTGCGTAAGTACCTCTACGACTCCGCTTCCTACGGTGCCGTAACCAAAAACTCCAACCTGAATCATTGTTCTTTCTCCGTTTATATTTATTCTTTTGCTATAATCTTAACGTAGTGGATACCCTTCCGGTCTTCCATTTCTTCAAGCATCTTGGAAACGTCCAAGGTAGTTTCAAGAATCTGTATGCTTAAGGACAAAGAAGCTGTTCCGTTAATGGGAATACTCTGGTGAATGGTAAGGATGTTGGCGCCGTGATCGGCGATTATCTTAAGGACATCCGACAAAACACCGGGCTCATCGTCCATCTGAAATGTAATTGTAATGGTGGTACCCTGAGAGTTGTCATGAAACTCCATGATGTCGTCTTTGTATTTGTAAAAAGAAGAACGACTGATACCCACCTGCTCCACCGCATCCTGAATGGTGGAAACCTTGTGGGTCTCAAGGAGTCTTTTGGCCTCCACGACGTTTAATAAAACCTCGGGGACTGCTTTTTTTCTCAGTACGTAATATTCGGACTTCTCTGCCATGTTTGTTCTCCGTCTACGCACACATGTGCGCTGATGGAAGATAGTCTACCATACGTTCACACTTTAAGCAACTAAAATCTTGACTATTTTTCGGAGGGTTTTCGGCGGTTTTTGTGAAGTTTATACAAAAGTGCCGAAAAGGCCGTATAATTATGCGATTGCAGCATTTCGGACTAGTACTTTTTGACGCTGACTTCGCCGCTTGAAAGGGTTTCTTCTTTGCCGTCGTCATATCTGACAATAAGGCCGCAGTTGTCGTCAATTCCTATGACCAGTGCATATTTATTCTTGACGCCTTCTTTGAAGGTTTCAACCCTTACGTATTTGCCGATAAGGATAGAAAGGTCTCTGTATTCCTTAACAAAATTGCTGCGGTTGCCGCGCACATAGTCCAAAAGTTCGGCAATGTAATCCGCGCAGAGGTGTTCACGTACGTCGGAGTCCGTTCTTTCGTTGAAGAGGTAGCCCGCTATGTCCTTGATGCTGTCGGGGAAGCCTCCGTAAGGGTTGAATACGTTAATGCCCACGCCGATTACCACATGGGAAAGGCTCATGTCTTCCACGGAGGTGATGCCCTCGGTGAGGATGCCGGAGATTTTTTTGTCATTTAAATATATGTCGTTGACCCACTTAATGCCCGTATCTATGCCGGTTACACGCTTGATGGAGTTGCAAAGCGCCACCGCCGCCATGCAGGTGTAAAGTGCGGCTTCCGAGAAGCTTACCTTGGGATAAATAAGGAAGCTTAAGTAAAGTCCGGTGTCTTCGGGGGAGTAGAAGTCTCTTCCGCGACGGCCGCGGCCCTTGGTCTGTTTGCCTGCTACGAACACGGCTTCTTTGCCCGGATGTTCTTTGGCGTAATTCAGGGCTTCGTCATTGGTGGAGCCGGTTTCGGTGTAGACGAAGATTTCCGGGATGTCTTTTTTATTCTTTAAACAGTCCCGGATAATGTCTGCGGACAGGGCTCTCGTGTCTACCTTGAGTCTGTAGCCTCTGTTGGTGACGGCTTCTATCTTGTGGCCTTCTTTTTCAAGGGCCTTGATGCTCTTCCAGACTGCCGCGCGGGTAACGTAGAGGCGCTTCGCTATCTCTTCTCCGGATATGTAGTCGGCGCCGGATTCTTTGAGGATGGTAAGGATTTGTTCTTTGGTGGTCATATTGTCGGGTACTCCTGTGATGTATTTAATCGCCTTGCGGGCGGTCCTTTCTTATTGACCGCAGGGCTTTGTCAATAAGCGGCGCATAAAAAGCAATATACTTTTTTATGCTTTATTGTAAACTCTTGGCAAAAAAATATTGCTTTTGTGCTGTGGTTTTCGTAAACTCACATAGACTTGATTGTAAACCACGCGTGAGTAATTGTAAACCATAATAATGCAGGAGATGTAGTAAAATGTCTAAAAAAGTACAAAGAATAGTTTTTATCGGCCTCGCCGCAGCCATTATCTGCGTCCTCGGCCCCTTCTCACTTAACATTCCCGTAAGCCCCGTGCCTATTTCACTTTCGATTTTCGCTATCTACATCGGTGTATACGCATGCGGAATGCTTGACGGAACCATAGCGGTTTTGGTGTATCTCTTAATCGGCCTTGTGGGCGTACCTGTTTTTTCCAACTTCTCAGGCGGCGTAGGCAAGCTCTTCGGCCCCACCGGCGGATACTTAATCGGTTATATCTTCGTAGCTTTAATAGCAGGCTTCTTTATCGATAAGTTCCCGAAGAAGTTTTACATGCACGCAATCGGCATGGTCCTCGGCACAGCAGTCTGCTACGTATTCGGAACCCTCTGGCTTGCTCACCAGGCTTCCATGGATTTAAAAGCAGCCTTCATGGCAGG
>CAMNCH010000139.1 GCA_946534145.1 uncultured Lachnospiraceae bacterium | reverse complement strand
TCCGTGCCCGCGGCGATGTGGATTTGATAGAAAGGTCACTTTTCCTGAAAAAGGAACTGGAGGCCATGCCGGAGAACCGAGGTCACTTACTTGACAACACGGACAAAACCCCGGAGGAGACTGTTGAAGAGTTGGATTTAAGCAGTTATCTGGTAAAGTAATACAATTTGGGAGGTATTTTAAAATGGGTTACATTACAACAAGCGACAATTTGAAGCTATTCTATGAAGAATACGGCGAGGGCGACAATTATATTCTTTCCGCTCAGGTGGGTTTTTATCCCAAGGGTATGCATCAATACCTTGCCAAGATGGGCTATCATGTGTACTGCCTGACACTTCGCGGATTTGCTCCGTCTTCTTATGTGACGGAAGATTACGGTGAAGACTGGTACAACAAATTTGCGGATGACGTGGTATGTCTTGCGGATACACTTAATATAAAGAAGTTTGTTTATATGGGCGCTTCTCACGGGGCAGGATTGGGCTGGCATCTGGTGCTCAGACATCCTGAAAGAGTATCTGCTTTTGTTGCGGTAGTGCCGGGCCCCCATAGTCTCAAAGAAGGTGTAATGTCCTACAGACAGATGATGATGCAGGGCATAATTGATGCACCGCCGCCCTTCGACCCGCCTATTAATAATGATGAAGACCGCTTAGTGCGCAGGCAGGAGCGTGAAGAATGGCTTAAAAGGCTTCCGGAAGCTGACCCGAGGGAAAAAGCCGTTGACTACGGAAGACCTCTTCTTTATTGCAAAACAGAAGAGAAGCTCTGCGAAACGCTGGCTACCATTCAGACGCCCACACTTATTCTGGGTGGAGCAAAAGACCCCATCAGCACACCTGAATTAATGATGAGAACCGCAAGTCTCTTACCCAACTGCAAGCTTATCATGTACTCCAATTTCGGACACAACATTGATACGGATATTTTTGAAGAACTATCGGAAGAAGCTGACAGGTTCTTAAAACAGGTATCTGCAAACGGCAAATACTATGCTGCCGTTAAAAACGAATAATCCACTCGTTATTAATAGGATTGACACAGAAATTAATATATAGTAACCTAATTGTAACAAGATGAAAGGAATTTTCAGTATGTGTACTTTCGCATCCGGAACTGCATACTTCGTTAAGAAGACCAGACGCGCATACAGCGTTTTTGGTTCTATTGGCGTATGTAATTATTCGGATGACAGATAAGAGAGAACTTTCGATATATCAGGTATATTTCGACCACTTATCTATTTCCGGATAAGTGGTCTTTTTTTGACAAAGAAAGGTATAAAAATGAATAAAGATAAAAAATATACTGTTTTTCAAAATCTCTCTTATTGCATCAGCGCGGTCGGGGAGGCATACCCGAGGCTGTTACTGTTTTGCGCATTGATAGTCATTATTAACTGCGCGGTTCCTACAATCACTACATTTTTGCCGAGGGTAGTCATTAATGAGATAGCCGGTGAGGCTGCAATCCTAAGACTTTTAGCCGTAACTGCTGTAATGACAGGCAGTCTTGCCATACTGACAGGCTTACAGAAGTACCTGGACAGATTGATATACTGGCACAAATTTAAAGTTAACGCCTTCTTTTTAAGGAAGGTTACCAAAAAAGGGCTGACAACCGACTACAGGAATCAGGAGGACGAGCATTTCAGAAAGCTCCAGCATGAGAGCTTTGCATGCTGCAACGGAAACTTTTCCTATTTTATTCAGATTCTTGATGCTACGGTGCAGTTTCTCTCGAATATATTGGGGCTGACGGCGTTCTTTGGAATACTGGCGGCGCTTAACCCGATTCTGATTGTGTTTTTGTGTGTTACGTCACTGGTGAGCTTTTTTCTTAACAACAGGCTCAACAAGTGGGTGGCCGTTAACACGGAAGAGAGAGTCGGCTACGAGCAGCGCATGCAATACGTGATAAGTGCGACCAACGATATGCAGGCGGCCAAGGACATTCGTCTCTACAACATGGCCGTGTGGCTTAACGGAATCTATGAAAAGAACTTAAAGGGAGTTATAAACTGGTACAAAAAATACACTTCCAAACTGTTTCGTGTTTCGGCGGCAGACAGCGGATTCTCGCTTTTGAGAGAAGGTGTGACATACGCATTTTTGCTGTATATGGTGCTTAAAAAGAATCTTTCGGTGGCTGATTTTGTACTGTATTTCGGCGTTGTTGCGGGCTTTTCGGCATGGCTGGACAGCCTTCTTTCGCAGCTTACACACATATCCGGACTGAATCTGTCGGTTAACCGTATAAGGTCATACCTTGAATACCCGGAAGAATATTTAAGAGACGGCGGAGCTCCTTTACCGGACAAAGAAAGCCCCTCGGAAATCCGTCTTGAAAACGTATCCTTCAGGTACAAAGAAGACGGAGAAGACATCCTTAAAAGTATCAGTATTACTTTGAAGCCCGGCGAGCACCTTGCAGTCGTGGGACTTAACGGTGCGGGCAAAACCACCATGGTTAAGCTTATGTGCGGGCTGACGGAACCTTCTTCGGGACGGGTTTTATATAACGGCCGGGACATTCGGGAGTACAACCGCGACGAATACTATCGGTTATTTGGCGCAGTATTTCAGGACTATTCCCTGATGCCCGTTACCATAGAGGAAATCGTAGCGGAAGATGTGGCGGGCAAAATTGACCGGGAAAAGGTTGAAAAATGCCTTAAGACAGCGGGACTTTGGGATAAGGTTGCATCGCTTAAAGACGGAATCTTAAGTAAATATGACAAGTCGTTCTGGGATGACGGAATAAATCTCTCGGGAGGGGAGATTCAGAAGCTTTTGCTGGCAAGAGCGCTTTACAGGCAGTCTCCCGTCATAATCCTGGATGAGCCTACGGCGGCCCTCGACCCTGTTTCCGAGAACCGTCTCTATGAAACCTACGATGAGGTAATGAAAGGGAAATCTACGATTTTTATTTCCCACAGACTGGCATCCACAAGGTTTTGCGACCGCATTCTTTTGATAGAGAACGGAAGAATTGCGGAAGAAGGCACTCACGATGAACTGTTAAACAAAAAAGGACGCTACTACGAACTCTTTGAAACTCAGGCCAAATACTACAGGGAAAATCCTGAGAGAAAGGAGGACGCAGATGAAGCTTAAGAAACGACTGCAGATTACCAAACGCGGCTATGAAATATTGCGAAAGTACTGCCCCGGCTTAATAGAGGCCAAAGTAACGGCTTCGATTTTGGGTACTCTTACACCCTTTATAACCATTTGGTTCTCGGCCCGTATAATAAACGAAATCGCAGGGGCCAAGAGTCTTAAGAAACTGGCGATATATGTCCTGCTTACGGTGTTTGTTAACTTCCTTTTTTCCATGATTAAGAATTCGCTTAATAAAGTGGTTGCGGAAAAAGAAACCGGCATGTGGAGCTATTTCCCCAAAATATTCGCGGACAAGCAAATGAGTCTTGACTACGCGGACCTTGAAGATCAGGGAATACAAAAGCAGAAACAGAAGGCTGAGGAGAATCTCTTTATGTTCGGAAACGGCCTTGCCCAGCTGGTATGGGATACTACGGGAATCGTGGAGGCTCTTGTGGGAATTGTTGCATCGATTTCCCTTACCGCTTCACTTTTTGTGGCTCGAACAGGAAACTCCGTAATGGATTCATCTCTGTGGATTCTTGCGGCAGCAGTACTGGTTATTGCCTCGGGACTTCTGAACGCAAAACTTCGAAAGAAAGAAGAAAAGGCGTTTGAGAAGTGGACCGAAGGAACAGTCTGGTTCAACCGCGCCTTTATGTTCTTTGGCCATGAACTTTATGACAATCCGGCAAAGGCCAAAGATGTAAGAATCTACAGGCAGGACAAAATCGCCGATCGTGAGATGGTCAAGCTTATTGAACACAATAATGAAGACGGCAAAACCATAGACAAAATGAGCGCATATCCCGGATTGCTGGCGTTTGCTCAGGGACTCTGCAACGTCCTGTGTTACCTCTTTGTGGTGGCCAAAGCGGGGCTCGGCGCATTTGCGGTGGGTAGCATAGTTCAGTATGTTGCGGCTCTTTCAAAACTTGTGCATAGTTTTTCGGAGCTTGTTTACGCAGATTCGGAGAACAGGGTTTACACGACCCACATGACCAGGCTTTTTGATTACCTCGACATTCCGAGCAGAAAAAACACAGGAACGGAGAGTGTGGGAAACGAAACGCACTACACCCTTGAATTCAGAAATGTTTCGTTTAAATATCCCGGCAGCGATAATTATGTATTGAAGAATATCAATGCCCTGGTTACAAGCGGTAAAAAGAAGGCGCTCGTCGGTGCCAACGGAGCCGGCAAGACCTCATTTGTTAAGCTTCTTTGCCGACTGTACGACCCTACGGAAGGGGAAATACTCCTTAACGGAAGAGATATCCGGGAATACGATTACAAAGAGTATATGAAACTGTTTTCTTTTGTCTTCCAGGACTTTAAGCTCTTTTCTCTCGGCCTCGGGCAGAACATTGCCGCTGCGGAGGACTACGACTTAAAAAAGGTAGAGGAATGCATAAAGAAGGTTTCTTTGGGCGAAAGATATAAGTCTATGGCGGCGGGCGCCGAGACGTTTCTTTATAAGGATGTTTCGGAAGAAGGCGTTATGATATCGGGAGGAGAAGCGCAAAAGATTGCTCTGGCAAGAGCGCTGTACAAAGACTCACCGATTATCGTTCTGGACGAGCCCACAGCGGCTCTCGATCCTATTGCCGAAGCGCAGATTTACGAAGACTTCAATAAGCTTGTAAACAATAAAACGGCGGTTTTTGTAAGCCACAGACTGTCTTCCTGCAGATTCTGCGATGAAATAATGGTTTTTGATAAGGGCAGAATAGTGCAAACCGGCACCCATGAAGAACTTCTTTCGGACAAAGAAGGCAGATACAGCGAGCTTTGGAACGCTCAGGCAAAATACTACAACAATTAAACGGTAAATATTTACGAAACTCCCGATTTGGCACTGCTTATTCGCTGAATTGGGAGTTTTTAATAATTCTATGCGACTTGTATGATAGGATACGCTTAGACGGAAAGGAGGATTTTCATGGAGAATAAATCCATAAATGCTTATATCCCCACGGGACTTCCGGGCGGATTCTTTATATATGAATACGGAAACGGCGAAGAAATTCTTTTTGCCGAAGAAAATGTCATAAAACTGTACGGGTGCGAAACATTTGAAGAGTTTAGAGAGTTTACGCACAATTCTTTTGCCGGAATGGTTCATCCGGACGATTATGCAAAAATTCAAAATCAGATACAGGCACAGACTCTGTTTGGAGAAAAGCGGCATGACTATGTGCGCTACAGGATTTTAACCAAGCAGGGAGATGTGAAATACATAGAAGACTTCGGACATCTTATGCACGGCACAAACGGACGAAGTTATTTTTATGTTTTCATAGTGGATGTGGACAGAAACGAGTACTTCAACAGAAGCAGAAATTCCTA
>CAMNCH010000138.1 GCA_946534145.1 uncultured Lachnospiraceae bacterium | reverse complement strand
GTCATCTCCCCGGCCATATTAATCGAATAATAGTCCTTTATCTCCGCGTGATCTTCGGTCATGCCGAGAATCCACATGAGTTTGGTGAGGGCTGCTTCGCCGGTCATATCGTGAGCCTCTAAGGCGCCGATTTCGAGGGCTCTGCGCCCCGTCTCATACACATCCATCTGTGTGCCTTCATATCTGCACTGGGTACCTACCACCACCGTCATGCCGCCCTGAATAAGCTTATCGAGGGTGCCCACAAAATCGTGCTTCAAAAAAGGCATTCCGCCGATTCCGTAGGCTTCGATGTAAAGACCCTTGTAACCCTGGTCGGCTATGGACTCAAGAAGGCTTCTGTGAATGCCCGGGAACATCTTAATCATGCAGACCTCCGGGGAATAGGTGTTGGCAAGCTTAAAGATTCCGCTTCTTTCGGGAACCGCAGCCTGATTAATCTTCATGCCTAGGGAACTGATGGTAGCAATGTTGGGATAGTTAATGCTCTCAAAGGCATCAAAGCTTAAAGAACGCACCTTGGAAACTCTGCACCCCAGCATAACCTTACGGTTAAAAGCTACAAATACTCCCGGAATCTTGCTCGCCGCCATGTGGATGGCACAACGGCAGTTTTCCATGGCATCCGCCACAGGATTGATAATAGACAGCTGCGAGCCCGTTATAACCACGGGTATCTTAATATTTCTCAGCATAAAAGAAAGCATGGACGAAGTATAGGCCAAAGTATCCGTACCGTGAATCACCACGATTCCGTCGTAGTCATTCTTTTTCTCACTGATATGCGCCGCAAGGCCGCTCCAGTCTTCGGGAAAAATATTGGCGCTGTCGAGGGAGCAGAAATCCTCTATCTCTATCTGCGTATCACCGGACACCATCTTTAACTCTTCCTGCATGTCCTTAACGGAAAGCCCGGGCATAAGGCCCTTGTCCCTTTTTACGGAAGAAAGAGTTCCGCCGGTATTTATTATCAATATCTTCTTTTTCACTGTATCTAACGTTCCCTTCTCATACTGCTTATAAAAGAATATCACCTTTCGGGCAAAAAAAGAACCATGCAACAGCATAATGGCACGGTTCTTTAATCCTATTTCAGATATTTTTTTGCAAACTCGGCCGCAGGCACCGGCATGGAGTAATAGTAACCCTGCAGAAGGTCGCAGCCTATATTCTTCATGGTATTTACCATGTTGGTGTCTTCAATACCCTCTGCGGTAATGGAAAAGCCCATGTGTTTGAAGGTCTGTATCATGTTCGGAAGGATTTCGTCAGGCTTTTTGCAGTAGTCCCAGACTATGCTCATGTCAAGCTTGATGGTGGTGAAGGGACATTTCTTCAGTCTTGAGAGGTTTGAGTAGCCTGTACCGTAATCGTCCAGCACGAATTTGAAGCCTTTTTCCGTCATGGCATCAATCTGCCGCTCGGAAAAGCTGTCATCTATCATGGAGCCTTCCGTAATCTCCAGGTGCACACATCCCGGGTCTATGCCGTATTCGTCCACTATGGAGGCGTATCTCTCAGCAAGGTCGGTTCTGACAAACTGCATGGGAGAAAGATTGACGTTTATCCAGTTTACGCCTGATTTGCCCGGGTTGTTTTCTTTTATGAATCTGCAGGTTTCGTCAAAAACAAGTTCCCCGAGTTCATTGATACGTCCGCTGTTTTCCGCAACAGGGATAAAGATTCCGGGCGCGATAATATTCCCTTCCTCATCCCTGATTCTTGAGAGTGCCTCCGCCCCCACGACCTGTCCGGTAGCCGCATCAACAATCGGCTGAAGGAAGAGTTCAAAGCCCGTATCTTTAATGGCAGTCTCGATACAGCGCCTGACCTTCGTTTCCAGTTCCTCCTGTTCAAGACTTGCTGCGGTTATAAACATCGGCTCATCGCTTTCAATACTACCGGCGATATCAAGAGTCTTTAACGTGGTTTTAAGAATAATTTCGGGTAAGTGACGCTCGGTAACCGGGTCATATGTGGTAAAGCTTACGGAAAGGTAAAGCTCGGCGGTCTGCGACTTCCACGGTTTATAGAATCGTTCCCGTATCTCCTTAAGTTTTCTTCTGACATCGGCATCAGGCTTAATCAGTACCAGAAACCTTCCGTTTCTTAAATAGAATGTAATTCCCCGGGGAAATTCTTTCTTTAGATGCTTACCGATAAGCACCAGACCCTCTTCCATCTGTGCCGTCCCGTAAATGTCCGTCATTTCGTTGAAATTGCGTACCACAACACCCACGGGAGTAAACTTAATCTTTCCTATGTTCTCTTCCAGATGCTCGGCCAAAGCAACGTGGTTGAATGCATAGCCCCTCAGGTCGATAAAGAACTCGGGATTGATAAAGGCAAGGAACACCACAAGAATGGCCATTAAGATAACGGTATCCATAATCAAATGCCTTGGAAGCGTAAATCTTGTTAAAAGCGCCACGAAGATAAAAAGATTGTATACCACTATACCATACTTTTCCCGCCTTCTTCCGAGGCTCTTCCAATACAGTCCGGCAGAAATAAAGGCCATGATTATATAGAAAAAGCTGCAGATATACATATAATTGTACATTCCGCCGGAATGATATCCGCCGGAATCAATATAAAAAATCAGATAGGATGTTTTCTTAGAACCAAACGCAGCAGAAAGAATCGAAAGAATAACACCCATGAACCACGGCAGACTCAGAACCTGCCTGATAAATTTTCTTTGTTCAAGGGAATCTTTCGTAACGCTTGCGGAGAAAAGATACATAATATACGCCCGTGAAAAGAAGGCGATAAAATAAACCATATTAAGGACATTGAGCGTCAGGACGCTGTATGATGTATAGTCATTGTCCGCCATTGTGGCAGCAAGGTCCGCAATAATGGTCAATGTCTCGATAATAATCATTTTTATAAAGGTTACGTTTCTTTTAAGTGGCAGTCTGGGTCTTGCAAAATAAAACCCGAGTATTATCGCCAATATCATGAGAATCGGAACCTCAAAGGAATAACTCCACATAATATGCTCCCGTCACTTCAAATCACTCGGCACGATTATGAGTCATTATAGCATTTGTGGCTTATCCCTTTCTTAACATAACAATTTGAATAGTCGATATGCATAATAAGTCCCCTTCTCTCGGTCGCAGGACCGATTATAGTAAGAAAACTCCCGTGTATGAGTATGGGAGTTTCTTTGTCGTCTTAGCTTAATATGCCTTCGGCCTTAAGTTCCTCGTTAAGTTCGTCTTCAGTATCCGCCATGGCCTGAAGAGTCATGGTAAGAAGCTTGTCGAGTTCCCAGCCTAACTGCTCGGCGCCGCGCTCGATAACTTCGCGGGAGCAACCTGCTGCAAAGCCTTTGCTCTTGTATTTCTTTTTAAGGGATTTAAGTTCCATGTCCTTGGTGCTCTTAGAGGGTCTCATGAGGGCAGCCGCACCGATAAGGCCGGTGAGTTCGTCCGCCGCAAACAAAACCTTCTCCATCTCCCTCGTGGGCTCCACATCGATGGTGGTGCCGCAGCCTACGGTAATTCCATAACCGTGTGAGCAAACCGCATGAATTATGTCCTCGCTCACGCCACCCTCACGCAAAAGTTCCGGCGCCTTCAAGCAATGCTCCTCGGGATAAAGCTCAAAGTCAATGTCGTGAAGCAGTCCCACTATGCCCCAGTATTCGGCCTCGTCGCCGTAGCCCAGTTCTTTGGCATACCAGCGCATAACAGCCTCAACCGTAAGGGAATGCTGAATGTGAAAAGAATCCTTGTTGTATTTCTTTAAAAGTTTAAACGCTTCGTCTCTGCTTATCATGTTATACCCCCTTTTCATCGTATTTCTTAAGGAAATGATGTTTCTCACCATCCTCGGTTTTGTAGCAGATTATTGTATTAAGATTAACATTTTCAACGCTTCTGAAAATGTTCGATTCCACAAAGGGATTTTGCTCCCTGAGATTCGCTATGAGTGCCTTTATTTCGGCGCGCTTGCTTCCTTTTTCCGTTCCGCCGCAGCTTGCACAGCTTTCGGTGAGGCGGCAGGCGCAGTTGATAAACGTAAGGTTATTATAGTCCCTCCAGCGCTTGATGTCTGCCTCTCTCACAAGATACAACGGTCTAATAAGCTCCATGCCCTCGAAATTGGTACTGTGAAGCTTGGGCATCATGGTCTGAACCTGACCGCCGTAGAGCATGCCCATGAGAATCGTCTCTATTACGTCATCGTAGTGGTGTCCGAGGGCAATCTTGTTGCAGCCCAGTTCTTTGGCCTTGCTGTAGAGATATCCTCTTCTCATGCGAGCACAGAGATAGCAGGGTGAACCGCCGGCCTCCTCCACCACGTCAAAAATATCTGAGTCAAACACCGTCACAGGAATGTCCATGAGCTTCGCATTGTTAAGTATGGTCTCGTAATTAATCCTGTTGTAGCCCGGATTCATAACCATGTAAACAACTTCAAAGTTCTTTTTCCCGTGTCTTTCAAGCTCCTGAAAGAGTTTGGCCATTAACATGGAGTCCTTGCCGCCGGAGATACAGACGGCTATTTTGTCCCCGTCCTTAATAAGCTCATATTCGGAGAGAGCCTTGGTGAAGCGACACCAGATTTCTTTTTTGAACTTTTTAATGATGCTTTTTTCGATGGAGGCGCATTTTTCTTTTGACGCTTCCTCGTCGGAGTACTCACTCTTCATAAGATACGAGTAATAGCTGTAGATACCGCCCCGGATACTGTATATCTCGTAGCCCTCCGGTGCCAGGTCCTCGCACATTTCCAGGGAGCGCTTGCCCGAGTAGCATATAAGATATATGGGCTTGTCCTTCTTAAGTTCGCTTACATGGGTCTCGAACTCCGTGAAGGGGTAATTCACCGCTCCGGGAAAAGAACCCTTTATGAATTCTGCCTCGTCGCGGATATCTATTATCATTTTGTCTCTGCCGTCAGAGACCATTTCGTCAAAAGAACGGGAATACTGCATTTATAAGCTTCTCCAAAAACCTACTAAACTGATGGGTATTATAAAACCTTGCAGGATTCCTGTCAATGAGCAGTGTGTTTGTGTGGATTTGGGCGCAATAAAGGGGAGTCATTTCGGCTCCCCTCCGTCATTGTGAATATGCTTGTTTAACAGCCCTTTCTTCCGCTCTTATGGTCCTCAATGGAGCATGCGCCGGGTGTTCCGTACTCAATAAGTCCCGCATCCGCAGGGTCTATGGACACTCTTCCGTCCTCAAATACGAAGGCAGGGATTCCCACGTCGCCGATTTTTTTGCACTTATCAAATACGGGATTGGTATCTCTGAGTCTCGTAAAAGCTCCCATGTTGCGAATGTTCTCGCCGATATTAATATACTCAAACTCATCTTCACGGCCCTTAATCTGCTCGTGCACATAGTCACAATAAGGGCAGGTGGGCATTCCGTAGATTTTAATCATTCTGTGTCCTCCTATCTGATAAAGCCCTTGTCCGTCTCCGGCAGTTCCTCGGAAACAAACCGCTCAACCTTCATATGCAAATCGTACTTCTCACGTAA
>CAMNCH010000137.1 GCA_946534145.1 uncultured Lachnospiraceae bacterium | reverse complement strand
GCTTGGCTCTTTTTATTTAATTTTTGAATTTACACCATTATATGGGCTTTATCGTATTGATACAAAATCGTGTTCTTTTTCCCCATTTTGGAGGCAGAATTACTCTCAAAACGATTTCTTTTTCTGTATTGCGAGGATAATGAAACTGTGAATTGACACTCGGGCAGATTTAATATATATTAGTCACTGTCTCGGAGGCCCGTGTCGGGAATCCGTTTTCACACAAATCCAATTTAATAAGGAGACTTTATGATTAATCAACTTCTAAAGCGAAAGGAGTATCTTTGCGCGCAGATTGAGGAATGTAAGCGCGTTGTAAGTGCTGCTCCTCCCGGCAAGTTCGAAATCTGTTCAGACAGAGCAAGCACACGATGGTATGTTAAACCCGACAACGAAAGTCGCAGGTACTTGCCCAAAAAGGAAATCGAAACGGCCCGGCTTCTTGCCGAAAAAAGAATCGCTTCTTTCCGACTTGAGAAACTTAAAAAGGAACTGCGGGCAACCGAGCTTTATCTAAAACACGCACCCGGCGAAAACATCTCTGCGAATATCGCCAAAGAACAGGCGCGATATGCCGAGTTGCTGATAAAAAACGACCGTGTTCCGTGGCACTTGCAGCCCTTTAATCAAAACCCTTTCTTTCCCGAAAAGCGCATACATCCAAGCCCTTCCGGACACCTGTTAAGGTCAAAAGCGGAATGTCAGATTGATACTGAACTTTTTTATCGAAATATCCCCTTCAGATACGAAGACGAACTTTATATCGGTGGCGAAATCATATACCCGGATTTTGTCTTTTACAACGAAGCCACCGGCGAATACAAATATTGGGAGCACTTCGGTCGCATGGCGGAGCCCGGATATCGGGCGAAGACAGTGCGAAAGACGGAGCTGTATTTCAACAATGGTTATCTTCCCGGTAAAAACATTTATTTCACGTATGAAACTTCCGATTTTCCCCTCACTATGACGACCATTTGCAATATAGTAGATCAAATTGAAGCCTGGCTGTATCAATAATAAAATGTGTTGCCGATTGCGCGTAAATAGAATGGTTTTCCATTAATAATGGTTCATTTTGGTATCAATACAAAAAGAATTTTAATTTGCGAGGAGATTCCGGCAATTTCTCCTCGCATTTTGGTATAAAAATCGTATTGATACAATTTAGTTTACATAAATTGGTGTTTTCGTCTCGAATCCTCGCAAAATGAGTGCAAATTTCGTATTGATACGGTCTGGTTTACATAAGTCGCGGCCAGAGGGGCTCAGTCGGCGGGCAAAAGGATTTCTTTTTACGTATTGATACAAATCGCAGAGGATTACACAAAAAAGGGGACATAGCAACAAAACAGACACGGATATGCGATTCCGTGCCTGTCTTGCTACACATAGAGAGATAACTATTTTAACGAAAGCCGTCGGTTGCTTCCGATAAAACCTTATTCAACGTCCTGGAGGGCGGCGAAGTCTTCTTCGCCGGTGCGGACTTTAACTACTTTGGAGACATTGTATACGAAGATCTTGCCATCGCCGATGTTGCCTGTGTAGAGAACTTTCTTGGCGGCTTCGATGACGGATTCTACGGGGATGCGGCTTACTACTACTTCAACCTTAACCTTGGGAATGAGGGTTGCATCCATTTCAACGCCTCTGTACATTTCGCCGGCGCCCTTCTGGATACCGCAACCCATAACCTGGGTGACGGTCATCCCGGTTACGCCGAGCTCGTTCATGGCTTTCTTAAGAGCATCGTACTTGGAAAGTCTTGCTATAATAACAACCTTTGACATTCCGGTTGAAGGTGTGATGTCTCTTGCCACGGAAATGGGCTCAACCTTACCCTCTGAAGCCTTGGGATATTCAAGCATCGTATTGTCGTTGATATCCATGGTCATAGTGTTTGAAATATCCATGATGGAGAAGCCGGCGTAAGCTGAAGGAAGTCCGTGTTCGGTAGCATCAAGACCGGTAATCTCCTCTTCGGGTGTAACTCTTAATCCGAAAATCGCCTTGATGATAAAGAAAGCGATTGTAATGGTCACAGCCGTCCACGCCGCAACAGCAACAAAACCAAGTAACTGAATCAATAAAAGTTTCACACCGCCGCCGTAGAAAAGACCCGTGAGGGAATCGTTGCCGGGAGCGGTTGTGGTGGCAAACAAACCTGTGGCGATTGTGCCCCAGATACCGTTTATGCAGTGAACCGCAACGGCACCTACGGGATCGTCGATTCTTAACTTGTAATCAAGGAACCATACACCGAATACTACGAGCAAGCCTGCTACAGCACCGATGATTGTTGCACCGAGAGCGTCGGTTACATCGCAGGGGGCTGTAATTGCTACGAGACCTGCCAAAGAAGCGTTCAGGCACATGGAAACATCGGGCTTGCCGTACTTAATCCATGTGAAAATCATACATACTACGGTTGCAATTGCGGGAGCAATTGTAGTGGTCAAAAAAATTGAACCAAGCTGCTCTACGCTTGTGGCAGCGGCACCGTTGAAGCCGTACCAGCCGAGCCAAAGAATGAATACGCCGAGACAGCCGAGGGGAAGGTTGTGTCCGGGGAATGCATTGACTTTGGTAATCTTTCCGTCTTTGTCCTTGTCAAACTTACCGATTCTGGGTCCCAAAATCTTGGCGCCGATTAAAGCCGAAATACCGCCCACCATATGGATTGCGCATGAACCTGCAAAATCGTGGAAACCCATCTGTGACAACCAGCCGCCGCCCCAGATCCAGTGAGCTTCGATGGGGTATATCAAAGCGGATATGACTGCGGAATAAACACAGTAGGATAAGAACTTTGTACGCTCTGCCATGGCACCCGAAACGATGGTAGCTGTGGTGGCGCAGAATACTAAGTTAAATACGAAATTGGACCAGTCAAAGTTCTCATAACTTGTGAAGATATCAAAACCGGGCTTACCTATTAAACCTGCCAGGTCTTCACCCAGTAACAATCCAAAACCAATCAAAATAAAAACTACGGTACCTATACAAAAGTCCATGAGGTTTTTCATAAGAATGTTGCCGGTGTTCTTGGCTCTGGTAAAGCCTGCCTCCACCATGGCAAATCCCGCCTGCATCCAGAAGACCAGGGCGGCTCCTATTAAAAACCATACAGAAAATGTCTCACTCATATCATTTACTCTCCTTTGATTTGATAAAAAAAGCGGCGCAGAATTTATTTAAAACTCTGCGCCTTTGCATTAGTCGTATTAAACGTAAAACAACATTTTTTCGTATGTGGGATAAGGAAGTATATCCTCGGGTATCAAAGCTTCGGCCTCATCCGCAACAGCTCTTAAAGCTTCCATGTCGGCTATAACCGTATCGTGGTAGAATACTGCCTGCTTCAAATAATCCGTAAGCTTGCCTGCTTTGTCCGTATCCTTTTTGAGTTTTTCGTTCTTGTCGGAAATCTTTAAGTAGAAGTCCGAAAGAGTCTTGGCAAGTTTTTCTTCGGCAGAAGTGGTGAGGGTCTCTGACAATTTCTTCTTGGAAAGTGCCGTTTCAACCACTTCGTCGGTATACTTCATAAGTGCCGGCAAGAACTGCTTGTTAACCATATCCTGAAGGGTTAAGGTCTCGATGTGAAGGGTCTTCACGTAATTCTCAAGCATAACTTCGTAACGGGCCTTAAGCTCTGTCTCTGAATAGATACCGTACTTTTCAAAGAGGGCCTTGTTCTTTTTCTCAAGGAGTCTCGGAAGAACGTCGGGAGTGGACTTAAAGTTGTAAAGTCCGCGTTTTTTGGCTTCCTCAATCCATTCGTCCGTGTAACCGTTTCCGTTGAAGATTACACGTTTGTGAGCCTTGATGGCCTTCTTTAAGAGGGCATATACCGCATCCGCAAGTTTTTCTTTGGATACGCCCTTAAGCTCTTCGTAGATTTTTTCAAGTTCTTCAGCAACCGCTGTGTTAAGAACCGTATTGGGGCCTGCAACGGAAAAAGAAGAACCGAGGGATCTGAATTCGAACTTGTTGCCGGTAAAAGCAAAGGGCGAAGTCCTGTTTCTGTCCGTATTGTCTTTGAAGAAATGCGGAAGCACGTGGGCGCCTGTCTCAAGCTGGACTTTGCCTTTCTTGGCAAAAAGGCGGCCGGTTTCGATTGAGTCGAGTACTTCCGTAAGTTCATCGCCCAGGAAGATGGAGATGATGGCGGGAGGAGCTTCGTTGGCGCCGAGTCTGTGATCGTTGCCGGCGCTTGCAACAGAAAGTCTCAAAAGATCTGCATAATCGTCAACCGCACTGATGACTGCCAGCAGGAATACCAGGAACTGAATGTTTTCCGCGGGAGTCTTGCCGGGATCTAAGAGGTTGTCGCCGGCGTTGGTGCCAATGGACCAGTTGTTGTGTTTGCCCGAACCGTTCACGCCTGCGAAGGGCTTTTCGTGAAGGAGGCATACATAACCGTGCTTCTTGGCAATCTTTTTCATGATTTCCATGGTGAGCTGGTTTCTGTCCACCGCTACATTGGCGGTATCAAATACAGGTGCAAGTTCGTGCTGGCAGGGAGCAACTTCGTTGTGCTTGGTCTTGGCGGGAATGCCCAGTTTCCAAAGCTCTACGTCAAGCTCGTGCATGAACTCGGATACGCGGGGCTTAAGTGCTCCGAAGTAATGATCCTCCATTTCCTGACCCTTGGGAGGCATTGCTCCGAGAAGTGTTCTGCCGGTGAAAATCAGGTCTTTACGCTTTTTGTAATCTTCTTCGTCGATAAGGAAGTACTCCTGCTCCGGGCCCACCGTTGTGATAACTCCGGTTACGTCTCCTCTTCCGAGAAGTTTAAGAACCTTAACTGCCTGAGTGCTTAAAGCCTCCATGGAACGAAGAAGAGGTGTTTTCTTATCAAGTGCTTCACCGCTGTATGAACAGAAGGCTGTAGGGATGCAGAGCGTTCTGTCTTTAATGAATGCGGGTGAAGTGGGGTCCCAGTTTGTATAGCCTCTTGCCTCAAAGGTAGCTCTTATGCCGCCTGAAGGGAAGCTTGATGCATCGGGCTCGCCCTTAACAAGTTCTTTTCCCGAGAAATCCATTGTAATGTCGCCGCAAGCTCCGGGAGAAATAAAGCTGTCGTGCTTCTCTGCGGTGTAGCCTGTAAGGGGCTGGAACCAATGTGTGAAGTGGGTGGCTCCGTTTTCGATGGCCCATTCTTTCATGGCTACCGCAACCGCGTTGGCTACGTCAAGTTCCAGATGTGTATTATTATCAATTGTCTTCCTCAGTGCTTTGTAAATGTCTTTCGGAAGCTTGTCTCGCATAACTTTGTCGTTAAATACCAGTGTTCCGTAGATTTCAGGAATTTTCTTTTCCATGAGTTATCCCTCTTCCTTTCATTTTTTTGCCGTGGTCCGCGCCACCCCGGTTTTAGCAAAAGAAAAAGCGCCTTAGGATTTCTCCTAAAGCGCCGTTGCTTTATGTGCTGTATATTAAACTCGATTTTTTTATTTGTCAATAACCTTTTTAAAAATTTTTTACGGGATAATTTCCGTCGAAGCAGGC
>CAMNCH010000136.1 GCA_946534145.1 uncultured Lachnospiraceae bacterium | reverse complement strand
GACTCTTCACGCAGCATTCTTTGCTCGGAAATCTCCAGGTCACGCTTGGAAGCTTTATTTTTAAGGCGATTTTCTGTCTTGTTTCTTTCCAAGCGAACTGCCCTGTCAGCCACAAGCTCCACATAATATACGGTTCCGCCGGTTGCCTCGAACTTGTCGGTAACATGTTTAATGTAGTCCCAGTCCTCCTGCATATCAAAGGCCCACATGTAGGTAAAAATCATGCCCACATTGTCGCTGTTTATAAATTCGTCAAAAACCGCATCTCTTATTTTGGCTACGGCCGCACCGTAATAGTACCCGAATATTTCGATAACGGGTTCAATGGCCATGTGATTGTGAAAAAGCCTGAAGTCCGTTATTTTCATGAGTTCCTGGCCCACGGTCATCTTGCCCACGGCTCCGCTTCCGATTATTACTACCAAATCCATTTTGCACCTCTCCTTTTTTTATATCCCGGGTAATAAAAAAACCGCCTATCCGGGAAGATAAGCGGTCAAAGAAAACTGTTTTTGATGACTTATTACTCCTGTCCGGTTGAAAAATCAGGTATGGAAAAAGCACAATGCATAATAATATACATTGCGGGTTCTTCGTAATATCTGTTTTCAACAGAAAAGTGTTTCATAAGTTCATCCTTTCATCGATGATGTTAACAATATACATGGATGAGGCTTAGTTGTCAAACAATTTTTGAGCATAAGAATGCCGCACCGGAAATACCGATGCGGCAGTTTCTTTTTAATGAATATGCTCGTCTATGTTCTGAGGTGTGATGGGAACAAAAGGAACCCATACGTACTTAAGGTCTTCGGTAGCTCCGTCGAGAGTTGAAACCGATTTTCCTTTTGCAAGTGTTACGGCACTTACAAGAGCCGCTTCACCCTGCTTGGCGGTATCCTGTAAAACCGTCATGTAAAGGTCTCCGCTTCTGATTGCGTCACAGCCGCCGGCGGTGGCATCGATTCCTGCCACCAGAATCTTATGGGTGTCATAGCCGTTGTCTTTAAGCCAGTTGATGGCACCGAGAGCCATGGGGTCGTTATTGGCAATAATGCAGTCGAAGGGCTGTTTGGTAAGCTTGAAAATTTCAAGTCTGTCATAAGCAACCGTATCGGACCAGTCGCCGTGGTCAACAAATACGTAATTTACATTAACATTATTGTCTTTAAAGAAGTATTTAACCGCATCTGTACGCTGAGGAACAGCTGCATGTCCTGCCATACCCTTTAAGATAATTACGTTAAGTGATGATGGCTTACCGAGACCGTTCCAGATATATTCGGCCTGGAATCTTCCGGCATCCTGCTCATAAGAGCCTACATAAATGAATTTGTCGCCCTTAAGGTAATCGGAGCTGGGTTCGTTGTTGATAAACACTATAGGAGTGTTGACAGCTGCAATTTCCATCTGAAGTATGGTGGAAGCATCCGCAAGACGGCAGATAATTGCATCGTATCCGTCAGACACTGCCTTTTCAACCTGCTGCTTCTGCACTGCAGGGTCACCGCCACAGTACACTATATCAAGGGTTACACCCATAGACGAAGCCGTTTGATTCATTCCTTCCACCAGGGTATTAAGGAATGTATCTGTATCATCGTGAAGTGTCATAAGTATTCTTGTGCCGCTGCCGCTTACGCCTGAGCCGCCGGACTTACCGCATCCGGACAAAGAAGCAATCAGAAGAGCCGCTACTGCAAATACCATAATTGATTTCTTAATTATTTTTTTCATATCAGACTTCCTCCTTTCTGCCTCAAATCTTGAACTGATTTACGTAAGATGTAAGCATCTCAGAGGTCTTTGCAAGTTCTTGTGAGTTGTCTGCCACCTCGTGGCTGTGCTGCGTGATACTGTTGGCCTGTTCAACCATCTGCTTACTGGTTTCAAGGATTTCATCAGTACTTGCAGCCTGCTCTTCGGAGATAGCCGCAACGTTTGTAGCAACATCGTCAACTTTCTGAACATCCCGAATCATCTTATCGATAAGTTCATTGGACTTTTCAATGTTGTTGTAAATCTGATCGAAGGTAGCAACCGCTTCGTCGATAAGAGCGCTGTTCTTTTCAATATTCTTGGCACTGGTTTCTGCCTGTTTAACTACTGCGCTGATAGCTTCGCTGACTTCATTGATAAGTCGTGAAATGTTGTCTGCGCTTGCTGCGGAGTTCTGTGCCAGTTTACCGATTTCGGTAGCAACAACCGCAAATCCCTTACCGGACTCGCCTGCTCTTGCAGCCTCGATACTTGCATTAAGCGAAAGAAGATTTGTTTCTTCTGCGATTTCTGCAATAAGTCCGACAATCTTGGTGATTTCTTCGGAGGACTTTCCTACCTCGTTTATGGAATCTACCAGTTCATCGTTACCGCTCTTAATATCCTGCATTGCCTTAGCAAGCTGTTCCATATCCGCGCGGCCGCTTCTGCTGATTTCAACGGTTTCTTTCATGCTTGCGTCAGCCTGCTGTGAGTTGTCCTTTGTATCGGATACAACCATAGCAAGTGTTGTTGCATTCTCTGCAATTTCATTAACCGCAACAGCCAGCTGGTCAACGGTATTGTTAAGGTTCTGCATTGCTTCAGCCTGCGACTGGGAAGCTTCGTACATGCTCTTGGATACCTGGTCGGAGCTTTCCGACTGTTCTCTTAACTTTATGGACTCATCGTTAATAGAGGAAAGCATTCCGCGCATATTTGCCACGAATTCACTTACCTTATTGCTCATGAAACCGATTTCGTCGTTGCTGTCATGTTTAACTTCAATTGTAAAGTCACCCATGGACATATCCGTAATATTCTTTGTAATACCGCTGATAGGAGCTATAACCTTGGATACCACAAAGTTAATAATCAAAACTATAAGGGCGATTGCAACCGCACCGATAATTACAAGGGTAAGGGTTAACTTGTTGACGTCCTTCATGATAGTCTTCTGGTCGACGTAGGAAACGAGTACCCAGTCGGTACCGGCTATAGTCTTAAATGCAACAACATAACCGTCCATCGTTGCTGAGATGTAATTTCTCTTTTTAACTTTTTTGGCTATGTCAGCCATAAGTTTATTGCTGTCGCTTTCGGTGAGCTTTGTGGAAACTCTTGCATTATCTCTGTGAGCAAGGATGGTGTCATCCATTAAGTCCACAAGGAAAGAAGCCGCGTTATCCATCTTAACCCGGGAGTTAACGATAATACTGATCTGTTCAAGGGTCAGGTCTGCTGCGAAAACCTTTATTTCTCCGGTGCCGTCATTTAAGATACCGGAAGCGCTTATAACGTTTGTTCCGTCCGCATCTCTGTAGGTTCTTCCGTATGCCAGATTAACTCTGGTAATACCCTGCTTGAACCACTCCTGGCCGGTTACATTGTCAGTAACCTTTGTAGAAGCCTCTGCTTTGAAGACCTGTCCTTTTTCCGTAGCAACGTAGGGTCCGTTTTTGCAGTATGCATTAAAGCCATAGCCTGCATCAATCATGGCCTGAAGTTCTTCGTCCGTGGGAGCTGTCTTCTCAATAAGAAGCTTAACCGTGTTGAAATTCTGAAGATTTTCGTTCAGCCAGGACTCAATGTTATCAGCCTGGTTCGAAATAGAAGAATTCAACTGAGACGTAGCCATTGTGGTAAGGCTCCTGCTAGATAAGTAGCCCGAAATGATTACGAGTACCAGGATTGCCACTACTACTGCCGGCAAAAGAAAAAGAAGTAACTTATTCTTAATCTTTGTCGTTTTTTGCTGTTTACCGTTTTCCATTAACAGCCTCCTCCTTTTATCACATAAATTGAGTTTTTTCTCCAATTTATTTCATACTTTTTCTAATTTCCCAATACTCTTTTATTGTATGAATGCAGAATTATAAAATAATTACATAGAGCACAATTATTTACCACGCAAAAAAAGCGCAGTCTCGAAAACTCGAAACTGCGCAATTTAATGGGGTTTGAATCTAAATATATGATTTAGCTATAATTGTGTAAAAGAATTATTCAGCGTCCTTAGACTCGGTTTCTTCTTCTGCAACAACTTCTTCGGGAGCTTCTTCGCCTTCTGCTTCTGCAGATGCTTCAACTTCCTCAGCGGTAGCTTCTTCTTCGGTTTCTTCGGAAGCAACTTCTTCAGTAGCTTCTTCAGCGGTCTCTTCTACAGATGCTTCTGCTTCTTCAACAGATGCCTCTACGGAAGTTTCAACAGATGCTTCAACGGAAGCCTCTACAGATGTTTCGGAAACAGATGCCTCGGTCTTACCGCATGCTGCTACCATCATTGTTGCAAGTACAATTGCTGCTAATCTAATATTCTTTCTCATAATCTCTATCCTCCAATGTAATTGTTAGATTGTCACCGCCGTGTAACCATCAGGCTCCGGAAACCGTGGGCATGTCTCAACGATGACGGGTTTTATGGTATTCCAAAACAAATTATTTCGCAATTTGCTATTTTGCCAATTTTTCCCCTCTTTGGCGGAGCATTTTCTAAAAATATGTCATTGAATTTCGCAATTTTACCACATGCAATGTTTATTAACACAAAAAAACTTCCGCTATCAAGCGAAAGTTTTATAAAAACACAATTGTCCGTCTATCGCGCACATTCGCAGCCTATTATTATGCCGCCTCTTTCGGCGTAAAAGCTGCACAATCCTCCTGCCAAAATGCTCTTAATATCGATTTTTCCGAATTCTCTTTTAATTCCCTCAATTATTGCGGAAGCAAGCTCTGCATTCTCAACATGACAGATGCGTACCTTTCCGCCTTTGTAGCCGATTTTCTTAATCTCTTCAAGGATGGTGTCGATGAGTTTTCTTTCGCCGCGGCACCTGGCAACCTGCTCAATGGTGCCTTCTTTGCTGGCGGTTCCCAGTATTCTTATGTTCATAATGCCGATGGCAGATGCAATAAGCTTATTGACACGGCCGTTTTGTGCAAGATTGTGAAGTGATTTAAGTCCGAAGTGAAGTCTCAGGGAATCCCTGTATTTCTCTACAGAACCGCTTATCTCCTCAAAGCTCTTGCCTGCGTTCTTCATCTCAACCATCTTCTCAAGAATCAGCACTTCGCCGGGGCCGGTGGACAAAGAATCCACCACGCAGATCTTAGCATCCGGATGCTCCGAAATGTATTGTTCTTTGGCTACACAGGCACTGTTATAAGTTCCCGACAATCCGCTGGTAATAGTTACCACGTAAATCTCGTCCGCTCCTTCAAAAGCATCCAGCCACGCCTGGGTGGAAGGACAGGCGGTAAAAGAACGCCCCTTGTGAGAGTAAAGATACTCCAGCATATCATGAACGTTAAGACTCTTGTCATCCGTAAAAGTACGCTCGCTTGTGGAAAGCGTAAGCGGCACCGCTTCAAAATTGATGCCCGGATATTCCTTTAAATCGCAGGCAGAATCAACAACAAATTTAACCATAGTACAAATCCCTTTAATTCGATTTTTTGCAATGTAGTTTTAATAACCACGTGTATTCTACCACAGTACTATGTATTATGAAATGGCTTTATACAAATTTAATAGAATCACCGGAATTCTTAATGATGAATTCCGGGATTGTATGCGGTCGCCAAATGTC
>CAMNCH010000135.1 GCA_946534145.1 uncultured Lachnospiraceae bacterium | reverse complement strand
TTTTCTATTCTCATATTTAGCTACATTCCCAACGCAAACAGCATCTCCGGAAGCAGCTGCTTCTTTCGGCTCATGACACCGGGCATATCGTAAATGCCTTCTTCCAAAAGTGCATAGGGAAGGTTGCCCGCCGCCTTGAAATCCGTTGAAAAAAGAACGCTGTTTTCTTTCATAACATCTGTTACCATTACTACCGCCCAGTCGAGGCCGTTCTTTACGCGTACATCTTCCAGCGCTTTTAAGTACTTTTCCTTGTAATCGTCAATATCGTTAAGCGTGGTGGCTTCGCACTGTCCTATGCCGAGAGCAACGCCCTTTTCGGTGTAGCGCTTGAAGTCTGTAAGGATAGCCTTCTCGGGCTTCATGGAGGAGAGGCTCTCCACATGGCTGAATATCTTGATGCCAAAGTCCTGAACGCTCTCGCCGATAATTTCTGACAAAGCATTGGCCGCTTCCACATCAACCGCCGTGGTGGTGGGCGACTTAAGAATAAGCGTGTCGGACATCATACCGGTCAAAAGAATTCTGGCAGTTTCTTTGTCCGGTGTCATCTTGTTACGCATGTAAAGTTCGTACACAATGGTGCAGGTGCTGCCGAGGGGCTCCGCGTCAATAAATATGGGAGTGCTGGTCTTCATGGTATCGAGCCTGTGGTGGTCGATAATCTCCGTAATATTGGCGGTTTCAATCCCCTTTATGCTTTGGCGTGGCTCATTGTGGTCCATTAAGATTACGTTGTATTTGGGGGCTTTTAAGAAGCATCTTCTGGTTACGTAGCCCACAAAAGAATCTCCGTCGTAAACCGCAAGTCCGCGCTTGGGTGAAGCGGACAAAGCCTTTTTGGCATCTTCAAACAATTCTCCCGCCATTAAAGGCTCGGCCTGGTCGCGCATAACCTCGCCCACCGTAGGAATCCGGCTTAAATCGCTGCCGTTGTTGATACCGTTCATATACCAGGCGGTAATGTCGTCAATCGAAAGAAGGCCTATAAACCTTCCTCCGTCAAAAACAGGCGTAACGGAAGGATTGCTGTCCTTGTAGGATTTGGCCAGCTCGTCCATGCCTGCTTTTTTCTCAAGCATTAAATTGGGGCTTAACATTACATCCTTGACCTTTGGATATACGTCAGGCATATAGGGCGGTGGCGTAATCTCAAGGGCCGAAAGAATATTCTTGCAGCTTTCGCTTAAGTGACCGCAGCGCACCGCAACGTATTCGTTGGAAGGATCCAGCATGTTTTTAAGCCTTGCGTAAGCCATGGCACTGCAAACCGTGTCAAGGTCAGGATTCTTGTGACCTGTGATATAGATTTTTTCCAAAGTTAATTCCTCTTTTCCCTAAGGTGTATTTTTACCGTGAACACTTCTGAATCGATATATAAAATATAACAGTTTCTTTTTATTTTTCAAAAGGTTTTTAAGATTATTCTCGCAAACCTCAGCTGTCTTTAAGGAATCGTCGTCAATCGCCCGCTCTGAGTAAAGAACGTGCTCGAAGCAGGGAATAAAAGAAAGAGCTTCCGCAGTCTCCTCACCGTTTATTCTTTGGCCGAATTCGTGAAGGGTTTCGCCTGACTGCCTCTTAAAGCCGCAAAAGCCTAACATTCTTAGGTTTCTGCAGCACAGAATATATGCCTTTTCCTCAGGAGTCGCCTTCTTAAAGCGAAGCCTTACTCTTAAACTCTCCACCAGCAAAAGAACAGCCGCAAAAAGAATAAAGGATGCAAGCGGTATCACAAATACATACCACTCAAGCTTGGGGCCGTCGTCTTCTTTGTCCTCCACCGGTCCGAAGAAATTCTCTTCTCCTTCGGGCTTGTAGTCGGGATTTAAGCCTTCTTTGAGATTAAGGGCCTCTCCTTCCGGCACTCTTTCGAAGGTGGTCCGCCAGCTTGCCGCGGCCACAGGTCTTCCCGGGGTGGGTTCAAAACGCATCCAGCCGATTCCGTCCATCCACACTTCCGGCCAGGCGTGAGCCATGGAGGAATCCACCGTGGCGGAACCCGTTCCGTTCATAGTAACGGCATAGCCCTGCACATACCTTGACGGGTATCCCATTGCCCTGGCAATCAGGCAAAATGCGGTTGCATAGTGGACGCAATAGCCTTTCTGAGACTCCGTAAGGAAATAATCAAGGTAGCTTCCCGCATCATTCACTTTGGAAGGAAGCGCACCGGGATTGTCTGTATATGTCATGGAACCGAGGGTCGCCTCCAGAAGCTTAAGCCGCTCATAGTCGGTTGCTCCCGCTTCGGTAATTTTTCTTATGCTCTCTTCCAAGGTCCTTGAGACCTTCACTCCACCCGAATACTGCTTTTTGACAAACGCTTCATATTCCTGCATTTTTTCAAAAGAAATATCCGCATCTTCGGTTGCTCCGTAAGACCTGAGGGTCTTAAACCAGTCGGTCTCGTCCGGCACTATTTCTTTGGAAGTAACCTTATTAACCGCTGCGGGGTTGTAATTAACCCTCACATAAACCACTTTGTACTGAGCATTGACTATCTTCGTGCGGTCAAAGAAAATGCCCCCGTCCCGCTCCTCGGGTGTAAACATCTTATCGTCAACGTCGATTTCCAAAAGCTTCGAAGGAGCAAAAACATATCTCGATGAAAAAGGCAGATATGTAATATTGATGCTGTCGCTTCTTGCGTAGTCGTGAGCCTGACTCTGGCCGTACTTCTGGGCGTAGCACATGGCGGTAAGGGCATCGAGAATTCTTTCTTTGGCTCCGAAGCTTTTGCCCGAAGTCCACTCTCTTCCGTTAAAATCCGAGAAAACGTTACCCGTAAGATAAATGGTTTCGTCCAGTCTGTTTGAAGTGGCAATACTCATTATGGACTCGCTGCGACCGCCTACGGAACCGCCTATTCTGGCATCTCCCGAAAAGCCTATCATGGAGCTGTTGTAATCCTCGGAATGTGAATAAAACAGTTTCTCCCTGAGTTCAATGGTAATTTCTTTGGTACGCTCGTATATTTTAACAAAAAGGTCCCAGTCGTAGGGTTTGGCGGGCGCTTTGATAAGGGACACCGAAAGTGACAGCACCAGAATAAAGGGCCACAGGAAGGTTACGTATCTTTCTTTTTCAAAGGTCTCTCTTCTTCTGTATATCCTCTGAATCTCTTCTGCGGCAAAAGAAAGAACAAACGCAAGGCAGCACCACACCTCAAGCCTTGTCACATAGTAACGAAGCAGCATGGAAACAGCAAGAAACGTTATAAGACCTATGGACACAAGATACTTGATAACATTGCTCTTAAGGGCTATGCAGCAAATCGCCGAAAGTGCAAGTGCCGTAAGAATGACAATTACCTGCCTGTAGATATTCAGGTGGTCCGACGACTCATCCAGACGAACTGCCGCAAAAACCACCGCCGCCACTACTATGAGTGTACCTCCCGACACCATTATTTTCATGTGGGTGTTAAGCCGGCTAAGTATGGGCAAAAAAGCGGCAAAAAGCGCCACCAGGAAAAACTGCCTGCCGGTTAAGGGTTCATTAAATACATAGTCAAGTATGAGTCCCGCTCCGAAAAGCGTGATGGGAATGATGTAAATGAGGCGATAAAACAGTTTAACCATCACATCACCTCCGAAAGCTTTTCATCCGTGGGAAGGCCGATGATTTTCAATCCCTGCTCGGAATCGGAGTATCTTGCCTCGCCGCCGCACACGTAGCATACCACAGCCACGTTTTCTTTTTTGAGCCTCTCAATCATTAACTTAAGGCTGTCAGTCATTTCTCCCACAAAGAAAAACACGAACTTGCTGCGGGTAATATTGCTCTTATAAAGCAAATCTTCGTAAAAAACACTCTCACCGAAGTCTTTCTCAAACCTTATGTCCGAAATTCTCTCGTAAGCCGCTTCGAAGCCCTCAAGCCCCGTTACGGTCACTGTTTCCGTCGTGGACATGATAATCTCCGCAGGTATGTTTCTTTTGGAAAAAAGAAGGGTTACGGCCACAGCCGCCTCAAGTATTCTGCTCTCTCTCGGTATATAGTCAAATTCGTCTTCAGAGGTACGAAGGGGCGGAATAATAATGCTGATGCCTTGTTTCTCCTCGCCCGTGTCTGTACGCACCATAAGGCTTCTCCTGACGGCGGTGGCCTTCCAGTGCATGCGTCGCACGTCATCTCCTGAGACATAATCTCTCACGGGAAGGTCCGGCGCAGACATATTGACCGCCGAGTCCCTGTAAGAAAGCACATCGATATCTATATCCTTAAGTTCGCTTAAATTTACAACCGCCGGCTTAACCTGCAAAGTCACCGTTTCCCGATTTTTGTAGGAAAAAGAAAACAGCCTGAAAAAGTCGTTAATCTCAACCTGCTTGATACCCACCTCATATTCGCCCCGGTACTTGCACAAAAGAAAAGTATCCTTGCGAATACCTGCCGTCGGGTATAACTCATATTCTTTTTTGTCATCAATGGAAAAAACTTTGGAAAAAGAAGAAAAGAATAAGACTTTGATACCTGCAAAGCCCGTGAATCCTTCGTTTTGAAGGGTAAAATAATAAGGAGCCGTCTCCCCCGCAAGAATATTGCCCTTATCAACCCTTTCGTATATCTTGAAGGTTGCATACACCACCAGCAGATAAATAAGGGAAATCAGGGGAATAAAGAGCATGAGGAAAAAGAAGCCGTAACTTACCGCCCCGCCATAGAAGCTGATCCCCACAAGGGACAGCGCAAATAAGAAAAGCCAGATAAGCCTGTTTCTTATCATAATCCTCTCTCCATGGGAATTTTGGCTGCAAGTACCAGGGTGGTAATGAGTCTGTCCACGTTTTCTTTTCTGATACGGGCCTCGGAAGTAAGTACAAGTCTGTGATGAAGCACATTGACTGCGCAGGCCTTGATATCATCGGGCTTGACAAAATCTCTTCCGTCGAGATAAGCCGCAGCCTGAGCCGCCTTAACAAGGGAAATCAGGGCACGGGGACTTGCGCCCACGTTAAAGTCCTTGGACTCTCTTGTAAGATTGACTATATTGTCCGCATATTCCAAAACGGCCTTGGAAACCGTTACATTTTTAACTTCCTCACGCATACGGATAATATCCGCAGGTGAGCATACGGTTTCTGCGCTGTCTGCACTTGCCTCCCGCAGATTAAGTTCCGCCATTTTGATCTCGGCTTCTTTGTCGGGATAGCCTATGGAAAGACGCATCATGAAACGGTCCGTGAAAGCTTCCGCAAGGGGATATGTACCCATGAATTCAATAGGGTTCTGAGTGGCTATTACCATGAATACCTCGGGCAAAGAAAGTTCATGGGAATCAACCGTCACATGGCCCTCAGACATTGCTTCCAAAAGGGCGGACTGAGTCTTGGGCGTGGTTCTGTTGATTTCGTCCGCAAGAACTATTTCATGCATTATGGAGCCGGTCTTAACCTCGAACCCCCCTGTTTTCACATTATAAACGGACACTCCCGTAACATCTGAGGGCATGGTGTCCGGTGTAAACTGTATGCGGCCGAAGTCTGCTCCTATAGCCTTTGACAGAGCCTTGGCAAGAGTAGTCTTACCCACTCCGGGCACATCCTCCAAAAGAACATGTCCTCCTGCAAGCAAACAGGTAAGCAGTGATTTAACCACCTCGTCTTTACCCACAAAACAGTCTGTAATCGATTTATTAATCTTAGATATCATAGTCCCTCCGAATAAGCATTCCCATATAAGTAGATTGTACTTTTATTTGAGTCGATTGTCCACAACAAAGCAATGCCCCACTCTTAAGAGCGGGGCAGAAATTTTATTACTTTATGGCCGGAATCATAATCCAGGCTTCCTCGCC
>CAMNCH010000134.1 GCA_946534145.1 uncultured Lachnospiraceae bacterium | reverse complement strand
AAAAGAAAGGGCCCCTTCGGCTTCGGAGAGGTTATTGCGACTGTGGGCGGCGAGATTGCGGCAAAAGGAGAAATTTCTTTTGCCATCGGAGAGTAGATGGGGTATGATGTTTCTAGGATCTGATAAAAAGTGTAAAAAGGAACGGTTGCTAAAGATGCTGGAACAGACACTCTCGGAAGTCTACACCAAATTCAAAATCCATTTCTATCAGGAGATGTTCAAACATTTGAATACCAGAGAGACATCTCTTACCACGGTGGAAATGTTCTGCGTTGAGGTTATTTATGCGCTTAAGAACCCCACGGTTCAGACCTTTGCCAATTTTATAAACGTTTCTTCACCAAACGCCGCTTATAAGGTTAACAGCCTTATTAAGAAGGGCTATATTGAGAAAATCCGTTCTGACACCGACAAGCGCGAGTACCATCTTAAAGTTACGGACAAATATTATAATTACTACAATCTTGCCCAGAACTACGTTAACACGGTTGTGGAGCGTTCCAAGAACCATTTCACTCCCGAACAGATAGAAATGCTTGACGGAATCTTAAACGACATGTCTCACGAACTTATGCCGGAAGTCAGCATTCCGACCCAGGATGTGCGGCCTTTGGGTGAGTAATAAGGGTTCGTTCTTTTGTAATGCGGATGAGAGAGCTTTGAGAATATTTTTCTTAAAGCTCTTTATTTTTATTTAATAAAATTCACCCACTTATTTTGTTGACATTTCATAAGTGTAGGTTTATTGTATCTATAGAAATTAGCACTCATACTTATCGAGTGCTAACAAACCGTAACACCGGACACTTGGCAACGATGTTTTGAAAGCGTGATTGTGTGGACCTTGACGAGAGAAAAGTTAAAATTTTACAAGCCATAGTTCGTAACTACCTTGAAACCGGCGAGCCCGTAGGCAGCCGTACGATTTCCAAGTACACGGATTTGAATTTAAGCTCGGCTACCATTCGTAACGAAATGGCCGACCTTGAAGAAATGGGCTACATCATTCAGCCCCACACCTCAGCAGGACGTATTCCTTCCGATAAAGGCTACAGACTTTACGTCGACAAGATGCTTGAAGAGAAGGAGAAAGAAGTTGAGGAGATGAAAGAGCTTCTTTTGCAAAAAGAAGACAAAATGGACAATCTCCTTAAACAGGTGGCCAAAGTCCTGGCAGTCAATACCAATTACGCCACCATGATAAGTGCCCCCCAGTACAACCGCAACAAGCTTAAGTTCATCCAGCTCTCCAGAGTTGATGAGGACCACATCCTTGCGGTTATAGTTACGGAAGGCAACGTTATTAAGAATCACATGATTCCCACCGAGAATTTCCTCGACGATGAGACAATGCTTAAGCTTAACATTCTGCTTAACACTCATCTGAACGGACTCAGCATTGAGGAGATTAACCTCGCAATGATAGCTTCCATCAAGAAGATGGCGGGCATTCACTCAGATATCGTAGGCGATGTAATCGATGCGGTGGCAGAAGCCATCCACTCCGATGAAGACCTTGAGATATACACAAGCGGAGCCAACAACATCTTAAAATATCCCGAACTTGCGGACAAAGAACACGCAGTTGAACTTCTCCACACCTTCGAGGAAAAGCAGCCGCTTAACGAACTTGCTCTTACCAATCTTGCGGGTGAGAATACCGGTATTCAGGTTTATATCGGTGACGAAGCCCCGGTTGAAGGCCTCAAAGACTGCAGCGTGGTAACCGCCACCTACGAGCTTGAGGAGGGCATGAAGGGTACAATCGGTATCGTAGGCCCCAAGCGTATGGACTACGACAAGGTTGTAGGCACCCTCAAGAATATGATGAATCAGCTTGATTCATTGTATAAGAAGAAAGGATGATAAGATTTGACAGAAGAAGAAAAGGTTTCTTTGCAGGACGAAGCGGAAGAAACTGAAGCGGTCACCGAAGAAACCGTTACAGAATCCCCCGAAGAGCCCACCGAGGACAAAGAAGATAAAAAGGACAAAAAGAAAAACAAAGCCGACAAAAAAGTTGAAGAGTTAAAAGAAAAGATTAAAGAGCTTGAAGACGGACGTCTTCGTCAGATAGCAGAGTTTCAGAACTTCAGAAACCGTACGGAGAAAGAAAAATCCCAGATGTTTGACATGGGAGCCAAAAACGTCATCGAAAAGATTTTGCCGGTAGTGGACAATTTCGAAAGAGGACTTGCATCCATCCCCGAAGACGAGAAGACTTCTTCTTTTGCCCAGGGTATGGAGATGATTTACAAGCAGCTTATGACAGAGCTTGGTAATCTCGGAGTCAAGCCCATCGAGGCCAAAGGCACCGAGTTTAACCCCGACTTCCACAACGCCGTGATGCAGGTTGAGAGCGATGAGCTTGAAAGCGGCATGGTGGCCGAGGAGTTACAAAAAGGGTATACATATCACGACACCGTAGTGCGTCACAGCATGGTGTCAGTCGTATCATAAAGAGTTTAATTAGGAGGAAATAGACATGAGCAAAATTATTGGTATCGACTTAGGTACTACCAACAGCTGCGTAGCTGTTATGGAAGGTGGTAAGCCCACCGTTATCGCTAATACAGAAGGCGCACGTACCACACCTTCCGTTGTTGCATTTTCAAAGACAGGAGAAAGACTTATCGGTGAGCCTGCAAAGCGTCAGGCAGTTACCAACGCCGAGAAGACTATATCATCCATAAAGAGAGACATGGGTACCGACAGAGGCCGTACAATCGACGGCAAGACCTATTCTCCTCAGCAGATTTCCGCTATGATTCTTCAGAAACTGAAGGCAGATGCAGAGAGCTATCTGGGCGAGAAGGTTACAGAAGCGGTTATCACTGTTCCCGCATACTTCAACGATGCTCAGCGTCAGGCTACCAAGGATGCAGGTAAGATTGCAGGTCTTGATGTTAAGCGTATCATCAACGAGCCTACAGCAGCAGCACTTGCTTACGGCCTTGACAATGAAAAAGAACAGAAGATTATGGTATACGACTTAGGCGGCGGTACATTCGATGTATCCATCATCGACATCGGTGACGGCGTTATCGAAGTTCTTGCTACCAACGGTGATACACACCTCGGCGGTGATGACTTTGATAACAAGATTACAGACTGGATGCTTTCCGAGTTCAAGAAGGCTGAAGGCATTGATCTTTCCAACGATAAGATGGCTCTTCAGAGATTGAAGGAAGCAGCAGAAAAGGCCAAGAAAGAACTTTCTTCCGCTACCACCACCAATATCAACCTTCCTTTCATCACTGCTACAAGCGAAGGTCCCAAGCACTTTGATATGAACTTAACACGTGCTAAGTTTGATGAACTTACACATGATTTGGTAGAAAGAACAGCTATCCCCGTTCAGAACGCTATGAAGGACGCAGGTCTTACCAATTCAGACATCGGCAAGGTTCTCCTTGTAGGTGGTTCCACACGTATCCCTGCAGTTCAGGACAAGGTTAAACAGTTAACCGGTCACGAGCCTTCCAAGTCTCTTAACCCCGATGAATGCGTAGCAATCGGTGCTTCCATCCAGGGTGGTAAGCTTGCAGGTGAAGCAGGCGTTACAGATATCCTTCTTTTGGATGTAACACCCCTTTCACTTTCCATCGAGACCATGGGCGGTATCGCTACCAGACTTATCGAAAGAAATACTACCATTCCTACCAAGAAGAGCCAGATCTTCTCAACCGCAGCCGACAATCAGACCGCAGTTGATATTAACGTAGTACAGGGTGAGCGTCAGTTTGCCCGTGACAATAAGTCCCTCGGACAGTTCAGACTCGACGGTATCCCTCCGGCAATGAGAGGTGTTCCTCAGATCGAAGTTACCTTCGATATCGATGCCAACGGTATTGTTAACGTATCTGCAAAAGACCTCGGCACCGGCAAGGAACAGCACATCACCATTACCGCAGGTTCATCCATGAGCGATGAGGAAATCGACAAGGCTGTCAAGGAAGCCGCAGAATTCGAAGCACAGGACAAGAAGCGTAAGGAAGCAATCGATACCCGTAACGATGCAGACTCCTTCGTATTCCAGACCGAAAAAGCTCTTAGCGAAGTAGGCGACAAGATTTCCGACAGCGAGAAGTCAGGCGTTCAGGCAGACCTTGATGCAGTCAAGAAGATTCTTGAAGACACCAAGGATCGCGAAATGTCCGACAGCGAACTTGATGAACTCAAGGCAGCTAAAGAAAAACTTATGAACAGCGCACAGTCTCTCTTCACCAAGATGTATGAGAATATGCAGCAGGCTCAGGGCGCAGCAGGCCCTCAGGCAGCAGGTCCCGAAATGGGCGGCGCTTCTTATCAGGAAGCTCCTAACCAGGGCGGTGCAGCCGACGATGTAGTTGACGGTGACTACAGAGAAGTATAAAGAATAAACTTTAAGAGGGGCGGGAGTTACTCTCGCCCCGCTTTTGAGGTTAATGTAAATTATGGCAGAACAAAAACGAGACTATTACGAGGTACTCGGAGTCGACAAAAATGCCGACGAAGAGACCCTTAAAAAAGCATACAGACAGCTCGCCAAGAAGTACCACCCCGACGTAAACCCCGGCAACAAAGAAGCCGAGGCCAAGTTCAAGGAGGCTTCCGAAGCCTATGCCGTATTAAGCGACCCCGAAAAGCGCAAACAGTACGACCAGTTCGGACATGCTGCATTTGACGGAAGCGGCGGTGCAGGCGGATTCGGAGGATTCGACTTCAGCGGTGCCGACTTCTCCGACATATTCGGCGATATATTCGGCGATTTCTTTGGCGGCGCAAGATCCCGCGGCGGTTCCAGAAGCAACGGCCCCATGAAAGGTGCCAATCTTCGTACCAGCGTCCGCATAACCTTTGAAGAAGCCGTATTTGGCGTAGAGAAAGAACTTGAGTTAAACCTCAAGGACGAATGTAAGACCTGTCACGGAACAGGCGCCAAGCCCGGTACTTCCAAGGAAACCTGTCCGAAATGTAAAGGTCAGGGACAGATTGTATATACATCCCAGTCTTTCTTTGGCACAGTTCGTAACGTTCAGGTATGTCCCGACTGTAAGGGAAGCGGCAAGATTGTAAGAGACAAATGTCCCGATTGCGGTGGCACAGGATATGTAACCAGTCGTAAGAAAATTGCCGTATCCATCCCCGCAGGTATCGACAACGGTCAGTGCGTACGTATTCCCGGCAAGGGTGAGCCCGGCGTTAACGGCGGCGAAAGAGGCGATTTGCTGGTAGAAGTAATCGTATCAAGCCATCCTATTTTCCAGAGGCAGGATACCAATATTTACTCTACCGTTCCGATTTCTTTTGCTGTTGCAGCTCTCGGCGGTGAGGTGCTCATCGATACGGTTGACGGTCGCGTAGCTTATGAAGTTAAGCCCGGCACTCAGACCGATACCAGAGTTCGCTTAAAAGGCAAAGGCGTTCCTTCTTTGAGATACAGAGACGTGCGCGGCGACCACTATGTCACCCTTATCGTTCAGACTCCCGACAAACTTTCCAAGGAAGCCAAGGACCTTCTCAAACAGTTTGACGCTCTTACCGGCGACTCCCTCAACGCAGTCAAAAACGCAGGTGCCTCCGGCAAAGACTCTGACGACTCCAGGAAGAAGAAATTCTGGAAATAAAGTTATATAGAGCAATATTACTTGCTGATCAAAGTATTTTAGGCGTGGCTTCGGCCACGCCTTTTTTGATTGCGGCAGCTGCGAGAATGGTGAATAATGTTGGCGCGCCGTATCAATATTGAAATTTGCATCTGATTGCGAGTATTCAGCCCGATTTTACCCTCATTTGGTTGCATTTTTGTATCAATACATAAAAAAATTCAAATTGAGAGTAGTTTTCACCTTTTTCTACTCTCAATT
>CAMNCH010000133.1 GCA_946534145.1 uncultured Lachnospiraceae bacterium | reverse complement strand
TACCTGTTCTACGTTGCATTACTGGGTGTAGGCGCCGCCGGTATACGTTTTTCTTATAGATTTTTAAGAATACTGAGAGCTAAAAGATTCTCTTTAAGATACGGCGATAATCGCAAGAATATCATGATAGTGGGTGCGGGTTCCGCAGGCAACTCCATCATGAAGGAAATAGAAATAAGTTCTTATCTTACCATGCAAGTCAAGTGCCTTATAGACGACAGCAAAGGCTGCCAGGGCAAAAGCATGCGCGGTATCCCGATTGTGGGCGGACGTGAGGCGATTCCCGGTGCAGTGGAGACTTATGATATCGACGAAATAATCATAGCCATCCCCAGCGCTCCCAGAAGTGAGATAAAGAAGATTGTAGAAATATGCAAAGAAACCGGCTGCAAGATACAGATGGTTCCCGGCATTTACCAGCTTATTAACGGTGACGTAAGCATTTCCCAACTGCGTGAGGTTGACATCGAGGACCTTCTGGGACGAGAACCCGTTAAGATTAACGTGGATGAAATCATAGGATACATCGAGGGAAAAACGATACTGGTCACCGGCGGTGGCGGTTCTATAGGAAGCGAACTCTGCCGACAGCTTGCGGCCCACAATCCCAAGAGACTTGTTATCGTAGACATATATGAGAACAACGCATACGACATTCAGCAGGAACTTAAACAGAAATATCCCAAGCTCGACCTTGTGGTGCTGATTGCTTCGGTTCGTAACGAAGAGCGTATCAATCAAATATTTGAGGAATACAGACCTGAAATAGTCTATCATGCGGCAGCTCACAAGCACGTGCCCCTTATGGAGGACAGCCCCGGAGAAGCCATTAAAAACAACGTATTCGGTACCCTTAAAACGGCCAAAGCAGCCGACAAATACGGCGCCGAAAAATTCGTACTGGTATCCACCGACAAAGCAGTCAACCCCACCAACATCATGGGCGCTTCCAAGCGCATGTGTGAGATGGTGGTTCAGATGATGAACGAACGCTCCAAAACAGATTTTGTGGCAGTTCGATTTGGTAATGTACTGGGCTCCAACGGTTCCGTAATACCGCTGTTTAAGAAGCAGATTATGGCAGGCGGCCCCGTGACCGTTACAGACCCCAATATCATCAGATATTTCATGACCATACCCGAGGCGGTATCCCTTATTTTGCAGGCGGGAGCTTATGCGAAAGGTGGAGAAATATTCGTACTCGATATGGGTGAACCTGTTAAGATTCTGGACCTTGCGGAGAACCTTATAAAGCTCTCCGGCTTCAGAGTGGGCGAGGATATTGAGATTGTCTTTACAGGATTGCGCCCAGGTGAGAAAATGTACGAAGAACTTTTGATGGATGAGGAAGGGCTTAAGGACACTGCAAACGCTCTTATTCACATTGGAAGACCCATAGAGTTTGACAGGAATGAATTCGAACAGAAACTTCCTGAACTTTACGAGATAAGCGAGGACCATCCCGAACTTGTCAAAAAAGCAGTAAGTGAAATAGTGAAAACATATAAGTATGAGGGAAAGCGTTAAAATCAAATGGAAAAGAGCAAGTCATCTGGGATAATCAAGTCTGCTTCCGCACTTTTGGCGGTGATTATTATTGTAGTGGTTATTCTTTTGATTAATCAGCGCAGAAGAATAGAGGAGCATCACAGAGCCGTTCTCAAGGAAACCATCGATTACAATGCCGCGTACGATGAGCGCCTCGACAGATTCTTCAGGTATGCGGATGTTAAATACCGGGAAAAAAGTGCTGACATAGCAAAACGCAACAGCGATTATGACAGATATGCCGCCGAAGAGTACGGCGCGGTACATCTCAGCATGTGGAACATAGATGCGCTGGATGGGGGTGAATACTCCACATTTTTCGGGTATCCGCTGTTATATGCCGATTATCAGTACAAAACACCCATGGAACTGAGAGATTACATTTCCACAGTTCTGGACTCACAGAATCGGATTGAGCATTTTTACATTAACATAGACCCATACATTCTTGAAAAAAACTACAATGAAGCAATTTATTATGACGAAAAACCGGAAACATTTGAGGAATATATTCATAACAGAATTTTCCCTCTTTTTGACGCTAACCCCGATGTTTCTTTTGAACTGTTCCTTCCGGCAAGACCTACGTCGTACTGGGCTTCATTACAGAACGAAGAATATGCGGCCATTATGGACAAGTGGTATGTGTTCTTAATGTACCTTCACTGGTGCCCCAACACGGTAGTCCGCTTCCTCGGCGACCAGGAATGGCTGGTATCCAACGACTACAATTATAAGACTCCCGAGCGTTTTACGGACGAAACAATGCGCCTGGCATACAGTTACCTTTACGCCTACGACAAATACAATGTCAATGCCCCGGAACTCAAGCAAAGGCGAAACGTTATCGACAGGTATATCCGTAAAGAGAAAAACGGAGACTATAAAATCGCAGACCTTTCGGGTAAGAAAGTTGTGTTTATCGGAGACAGTCTTTTTGACTATATCAAAGTGGATTCGGTTTCCGTCCCCGGAGTCGTAAAAAGAATGACGGGCGCCGAATGCTACAACTTAGGTCTGGGCGGTACCCTCGCCTCGGCTATCGACCCCTACGGCTTCACCAGAGTGGCCAATGCCGTAGCCATGAAAGGGGCAATTGATCTGGACTCCAGAAGCCGCAGAGAAGCCTTACGATTTTCACGAGAATACAAAGAGGGTGATTCGGTTATATTCGTAATACTGTACGGACTTAATGACTTCACCAGTAATGTGCCCATTACACCTGATGACATTGTGGTCAAAGAACCCGAAGAAGAAGGCGAATCCGCTACCGTTTACATGGATGAGTCAACCTTTGTAAATTCGTATGAATACGGCCTTGAATCTCTGAGTCTGGCCTTTCCCGAGTCGGAAATAGTGGCAGTACTTCCATACATACCCGACGGTGCGGGAGAGGGTAAAAAGAAAAACGCGGAGGGCGGCAAGACACTTACCGATTACATTAAGGCAATTGAGAGCATCTGCTCCCGTAAGGGAATCACATGTCTCGATATGTATTATGACGGTCCCATTAACGCAACCAACAGAGCCGAATATCTGGCGGACGGAACCCATACCAATGAAAAAGGTGCATTTCTGTTTGGTGAGTGCATATCCAAGGAATTGGGAGCGGTTACAGCGGAGTAGGGAGCGCTTTATCAGAGGCTTCTTTTGTGATAAAATGGCGTAGTGCAAGCGCACTATAATTTATACTTTCGGTGCGCAGACAGGAATGTGTTATGACTATTACACCTTTTGAGGAAAAAGTTTATTTATCATCCCCCACCATGCACGGTGAGGAACTTAAATACATGCAGGAGGCTTACGAGACCAACTGGATGTCCACTGTGGGGGCCAACATCAATGAGGTCGAGCGACTTATCAGCGAGAAGATAGGCTGCGGTTATGCTGTTGCGTTGTCATCGGGCACTGCCGCCCTTCATCTTGCCATTAAAATAGCGGGAGAAAGGCTGTACGGTCAGCCTCGTGTCGGCCACGGAACCTTGGAAGGGCACAAAGTATTTGCTTCTGACATGACTTTCGATGCTACAGTAAACCCCATAGCTTACGAAGGCGGTGAGGCGGTATTTATAGACACCGAATATGACACATGGAACATGGACCCGGTTGCACTTGAGAAGGCCTTTGAGATGTATCCCGATGTGCGCCTGGTAGTAGTGGCCCATCTGTACGGCACACCCGGCAAAATCGGAGAGATACGTCGTATCTGCGATGAGCATGGTGCGCTTATCGTGGAGGATGCGGCTGAATCCTTCGGAGCGACTTATAAAGGCTCTCAGACGGGTATATTCGGCGATTACAGCATTATTTCTTTTAACGGCAACAAGATTATTACCGGTTCTTCGGGCGGCATGATATTATGCCGCAAAAAAGAAGATGCGGACAAGGCGCGCAAATGGTCCACACAGTCCCGTGAAGCCGCACCCTGGTATCAGCACGAAGAACTTGGTTACAACTATAGAATGAGCAATGTCATCGCAGGCGTGGTACGTGGCCAGATTCCTTACCTTGAGGAGCATATTGCTCAGAAGAAGGCTATCTACGAGCGCTACAAGACCGGATTCGCCGACCTTCCGGTGGAGATGAATCCTTTTGATGCAGAGACATCCGAGCCAAACTTCTGGCTCTCCTGCATGCTTATTAAACCTGAAGCCATGTGCAGACAGGTACGCGGTGAGAAAGATGTACTGTACATTTCTGAGCCCGGCAAGTCATGTCCATCCGAAATACTGGATGCTATTGCCGCTCTGAACGCCGAGGGCCGTCCCATCTGGAAGCCCATGCATTTACAGCCTATTTACCGCATGAATCCCTTCATAACCGCTTCCGGCAACGGCCGTGGCGGCACCAACGCCTATATTGAGGGCGAAGCGGCCGATGTGGGTCTCGACATCTTCGAGCGCGGTTTATGCCTGCCCAGTGACAACAAGATGACGGCGGAGCAGCAGGACAGGATTATTGAAGCAGTAAGAGAATGCTTTAAATAGGGACATTGGAGATATATGTACAAAAACTGTGTCAAACGAACTTTAGACTTTTTCATCGCGCTGATAGGACTCATAGTCCTATCACCGTTGTTTATTATCTTAATTATCCTCGGATTCATATTCATGTCCGGTAATCCGTTCTTTGTGCAGGAAAGACCCGGTAAAAATGAAAAGATTTTTAAACTTATTAAGTTCCGTTCAATGAGCAACAAGAAGGACAAAGAAGGCAGACTGCTGCCGGATGAAGTCAGACTTAACAAGTACGGAAGGTTGCTTCGTAGGACTTCTTTGGATGAGATTCCGGAACTTATAAATATCCTTAAGGGGGATATGGCTCTGGTGGGGCCGAGGCCACTGCTGGTAAGGTATCTTACCCGATACAATGAGGAGCAGCGCCACCGCCACGATGTCCGCCCAGGACTGACCGGCTATGCTCAGGTTCACGGTCGAAACGCTCTGACGTGGGAAGATAGATTCGCCTTGGATGTTTGGTATACGAAGAATGTTACTTTTATTACTGATGTTAAGATTTTTATCGCTACGGTGAAAACTGTGCTGACGCATGAAGGAATCAGCTCGGAGACGAGCGCTACGATGGAAGAATTTATGGGAACGGAAAAGGGAGTCCAGAAAGAACGATGAAAACTCTCTTATAGCAGATATGGCCATACTCAATGACTATAAAGATATAGATTCTATGGATGACACCCTGATAAAAAGGATTGAATGGTTTTTCACACTATAAGTAAAACCGACATTATTACAAGCATGGAGGGTGATAAAATAATTACTATTCGGGAGGGCGCGTGATGAAAGACTTGATTATTTTTGGGGCAAGTGGATTTGGTCGTGAAGTTGCATGGCTTGTGGAGAGAATAAACAGGGCAAAACCTACGTGGAATCTCTTGGGGTTTATGGATGATGACAATTCTATTCAAAATATGGAGATTAATGGCTACAAGGTGCTGGGGAAGAAAGAGGACTGTGTTAAGTATTCTGATGCCTATTATGTGTGCGCCATTGGAGCTTCGAGAACAAGGAAAAAGATAATCAGTAAATTAAAGGAAATAAATCCAAACATAAAGTTCGCAACATTAATCGATCCTTCGGCAGAGATATCCGATTTTGTAAGGATTGGCGAGGGAACAATAATATGTGGGCATACGATAATTACAGTGAATATCTCTATAGGTAATCATGTAATTATTAATCTCGATTGTACGGTAGGTCACGATGCCATATTGCAAGACTATGTGACACTATATCCCTCAGTGAATGTATCCGGGAATACCGTTATCGGGCAAGCCGCTGAGTTGGGTACCGGAATGCAGATTATTCAGGGAAAGACAATCGGAGAGTATACTGTTGTTGGGGCAGGGGCTATTGTAATAAAGGATCTTCCGGCGCGATGTACCGCAGTAGGTAGCCCGGCAAGCCC
>CAMNCH010000132.1 GCA_946534145.1 uncultured Lachnospiraceae bacterium | reverse complement strand
TACTTCAATGGAATTATTGTACTGTCGGGCGGGCCGGGCAGATTATTAAGTATATCGAGGCTGCCCTTGAGAAAAGTGAGCGGGTTGAGCTGTGGACCGTCTGGCTAATGGATTATTACGAATATGAGGACAGGCCTGTTATAAAGAAGCAGGTGCTTTCTTTTGCCGACCTCACTCCCGAAGCCATTCTGGAATTCTTCAAAAGAGATGTGTGGGGTAACAGCAAAATTCGTCCTACGTACTATTGCCTTTCCGTCAGAAAGTAGCATTTTATAAAGAGGTAAAACATATGGGAAACATAACTATTCGCAGAATGACTACAGAAGACGCCGAAGCAGTTACGGACATTTTAATGAATGCCTGGAAAACGGCCTACAGAGGTATCGTCAGCGACGAATATCTGGATAACATGAACAGGGAAACCCTGGCAGAAAGAAGACGTCAGCAACACAAAGATTATATTGTGGCGGTTGCCGACGGCCGAATTGTGGGCTACTGCTGGTATATGAACAACAACTCTTACACTCAGGATGTGCCCGAAGTCGACAGTGAAGTTGTGGCCCTCTACGTAGACCCTGCCTCCAAAAGGCACGGTCTCGGCAAGATGCTTCTCTCCCACGCCATGGACGATTTACGAAACCAGGGTAAAAAGAAAATGATAATCTGGTGCCTCAAAGACAACCTCCCCGCCAGAGCTTTTTATGAGAAAATGGGCGGAACTGTCGCTTACGAGCACAAGACAAATATCTGGTACCGGGATTATGATGAAGTGGGTTTTCTTTACAATTTAGAGCAGTAATGTCGCTATAAGCACCACAGCCACTACTATAAGCGCTGCCACGGCTATGAATATCACAGTCCCGGCGGTGCTTCTTTTTTTGACCTCAGCCTCCCGCCCCGGCGCAAAGTCACCAAAATCCACCTTAAGTTTGTCGGGGGTGACGATTTCAGAAATGGCTTTGTTTTTGGCTCCTGTTTTTTCTTTTTGCCTGCGAAGCTGTTCTAACGGGTCCATAAATTCTCCTATCTATACATTGCCAGCTCTATGCTGTCCATATACCGGCACAATGAATGATTGAATCTCTCATAATCCGCGCCCTTGAACTCATCCGTAGCCTGAGCCACGTTAACGTCCACGGCCGCAAGCTGGTTGTAAAATGTAATCATAATGGGAACTTTAACAATCTTCGACATTCCTCTGATGCACAGATTACTGTTCTCCGGTAATTTCAAAATGTCTTCTTTGGCACTGACCTGCATCGGTTTACCGTTCACCAAAACCTCCGGCTGCAAGTAAAACTCGAAAACAGATGCAACACCCTTCACAATCGTGTCCCATCCTACCCGATAAGTCAGTTCCCACCTGGAAATCAGCCAGGCATTATCTTCTTTAACCCCGATTAAATGCATAATGTGTTCTCCTTAGTGACCGCGCAATGCGGTGTTGGTTATTGTGGCGCATCCGCCCACTCATTCTCAAAAATATCCGGCTCTTCCTTATGGCTGAACTTTACCGTGAGCGTATCTGTGTCCGGCTCATAAGTCCAATACTCCATGGCGGTTTTGTAGTACTTGCCATCCGGCGCTCCGTCCTGAGTCCAGGTTTTTTTACAGCATAAGGCTTCTGTCTCTAAGTCTTTCATCAGTGCCGGAATCGCTTGATCTGCTATTGCTTTTCTTGCCGGCATGTCCATGTTGTATTTGTATTTCTGCAGCCAAAGGTCGTTTACGACTTCCGAAATAACGTAGCTGTATGCACTTATGGCTGTATCTCCGTCTAACGTTGTAAACGTATAATTCTTTTTCTTTTCCAACACTTCCCGGATATACACTTCAGGTGTGTATGCCTCTCGGGCCTTATTGATTTTTATGGTACGGACCGTATTCAAAAGAAGGGCCGCCGCGATTGGTATAACCGGTATTATAATGACCCATTTGGGCATACCCAGTTTGAATATGCGAACGATGCTGTACACCCAAAGTGCCGGATAGGCGACATAGCCAAGTATTTGCAGTATTCTGATAAACATTCCGGTTGCCAGAGCAGCTCCGATCCCGTCAATGCCACGTCCGTTTTTATCCGCGGAAGCATCCGCAATGAGCCTCGATATAAGCGCTATCAGAAACGGAAGCGCGACGCATACTGTTAAAAGAATATACGTGATTAACTTGCTTGTTTTTTCCATGAGTCTGATTGCCTCGATTTACATTTATACTCTGAATATATCATAAATCTCCTATCATTCACCGCAATACTCCAAAAACATCTCCCTATCCAGCACATACATGTGTGACTCCCAGTCATCGTCCGGAGCCTTTTTGGCTACGTCCACGTCAACCATGCATTTGGCTTCAAATCTGTCCAGCCATTTTTTCACATATGCATTCTGGCCGTTCCAGATGTAACGAATCTCAGCAGGAGTGCCGGACTTTTCGATGATTTCTTTGACCAGACTCTTTAACATTCTCGTTCCGAGGCCGGTGTTGCGGTACTCCTCGCTGACGTGCCACGACGAGATGGTCCACAGGTTTCTTTCGACATTTATCTTGCAATCGCCGAAGTTGTATTCAAGCTTATATATCATATATTATTCCTTCTGCTTTCCGGCCATCCCCCAATTTTCAAGCGGCGGCTCGGATATCAGGATAAACACATCAGCCTTATCTATCTTTAATCGTTCTGAAAGCTTTGCCGTTATAGTCTCTATTGTCGCAGCCTTCTGTTCTTTTGACCTTCCCGGAAAAAGAACGAGCTCAATAATCATGAAGTTCTCCGACTTAAACGAAGGAATCTCGAAATTTTCCCGCTCGTACTCATTGATTCTTTGGAATCGGTCCCACCCCTCGATGCCAAGTGACTCTGCCAAGCCCTCGTGGACGCAGTCAAAGACAGTTTTCTTGTATTCCGGGCTCTTGCCCTTAAACATTTCTATTCTCACCAACGGCATTTTTTCTCCTTTTCCCACCTTATAGTTGCATCATTCCGCAGAGGTAGGTACTATTTTCCTGTCATATCTTCATCGGCCTACCTTATTTCTGTATTCGCCTGCTAAGGTAGGCTCGTTTTTCACTGTTACTCTTTCCTTCGCCCACCTAATGCCAATTTTGAACGACTAAGGTAGGTACGTTTTATACAGCCACATTTCTATTTTCCCACCTTTTGACAGTTTATGCTCGCTGAGGTGGGTACTTCTCTTCTTTGCTATTCTCTGCATTCCTACCCTATGGTCTAAATTCTTCTCGAGGTAGGTATATTTCACCGTGACTTTTCTAAAAAAGCCTACCCTATTGAGCGTTTTACTAATAAGGTGGGTCTTTTTTTCGCTGAAAGAATTCTCCGTACCTACCCTATAGAGTAAAAAGAAACCGGGGTAGGTATTTCAAGACTATTCCAGCCCCACCTTATATGAATTCTTTTCAATAGGGTTGGAACGTCACGAATTATGTAAACCAATTTGCCCCGACCCTATGTAAATAGCGCTCAATAGGATTGGCATCACTAACTTTATGTCAACCGGCATATCCCAACCCTATTGCAAAATTCTTCAATAGGGTTGGATTATCCCGATTTATGTTAACCGTAAAATTATTTTACTGCTACAGCCATAATTAAAAAAACCGCACCGACTTATCCCAGGCCTAGTACACCTTCTCAACCTCGCCCTCAATCCCGTACAGCCGCTTGAATTCATTAAGGTCGGCGGCGTCGCGGATAAGCATGATTTCTTCGAAGGCTCCGGTCTCAAGGTTCTTAAAGCCGGCGACCTGCTCGCCGTTACAGATGCTTGCCTTAATAAGGGGCTTGCGGATAGCCGGGTCATATGAAAGTGTAGGTTGTTTTCTTTTAAAAAACATGTAAGCCTCCCTTCGTCAATCGCGAACCGACGATACCTGAAAAGTTGCTCTTCTACTTGTACACCACTCTTGCTCCAAACGGGCTCAAAGACAAACGGGCAATCTTAAAGAACTGTATCCCGAACGGAATCCCCACAATCGTGATACAGAGAACAACCCCGATTACGAGATTTCCCAGCGCCAGTTCCAGACCGCCAAAGAAAAACCACAATATATTCAGGAGGCATGACACTGCTCCGCCTTCCTGCACCACCTCTTTGTCAAAAGGATTCAGGGAAAGTGAGGACATTTTAAAGCACTGTACGCCCACGGGTATTCCCACCACGGTGATGCACCAAAGAAGGCCTGCAATCCACCAGCCGAGGGCACTTAAAAGCCCGCCGCAGATAATCCAAACAATGTTACCCAATAATCTCATATCTATTCCTCTTTCCGGCCCTGCAAAGCCGGGCCGCCAGTCTTCGCCGGCACTTGTGCGCCGGATATATATCGCTTATATTGTAACGCATTTTTCTCGATTGTCGAAGAGAATCCTGTAATCTGTTTTTATACCTTGACATTTCCTCACAAACTGCCGATACTTATATATATGTTTACAGGAGGAAAACGAAATGGTTGAAAAGAATTTAAAGAAACTCAAAGCCAAGAAACATCGTGTAATGGCAACCTTCAACACCGGCACCCGGGACATGAAGCTCAAAACTGCATACCGCCGCAAGAAAAAGTGGTCAGCAGATGATGCTGACCACTTTCATTTTTCAGATTTATTGCAACTCGAGCCCACAATTTAGCCCGACATTTCTTATCCTCTGATTCTCTCAACAGCCGTCCCTATCGCCTCACATATCGCATCCACTTCTTCTTCCGTATTGTCGGCGGAAAGTGAGACTCTTATACAGCTTCGCGCCGCATCGGCCGATAACCCCAGAGCCAAAAGAACATGACTTGGCTCCACAGACTCCGTATTGCAAGCCGCGCCCGTGGATACACATATCCCGTTCAAATCCATAAGAAGCATCAGTGCTTCTCCTGAAACGCCTTCGAAACCAAGGTTCACTATTCCCGGGAATCGGCTTGTTTCGCTGCCGTTTAACCACATTCCTTCCACGTCGCTTAATCCCTGTATTAGGCGCTCACGCAACGTTTCAAGTTTCTCTGTATTCTCCGGCATTTTTTCCACACTGTCGCATAAAGCTGCAGCCATAGCGACCGCACCGGGAACATTCTGTGTTCCGGGGCGCTTTGTTTTTTCCTGACTTCCGCCGTACATGAGATTGGCAACGGGTATTTCGGAACTAACGTACAAGGCTCCGATACCCCTCGGCCCTCCGAATTTGTGCCCGGAAACAGACAGCATTGACACCCCATTCTCCTTCACATTCACCGCTATATGTCCCGCAGCGGCAACAGAATCTGAGAAAAATAAAATGCCTCTTTCCCGACACAGGCGCCCTATTTCAGCCACGGGAGCCGCCGTCCCGACTTCGTTGTTCACGGACATCACAGCCACCATGCAAGTGTCTGGTCTGAAAGCCTTTTTCAGCTCTTCAACCGACACAAGACCTGTTTTATCCACAGGGAGCAAAGTCACTGCAAACCCATCCTCCTCAAGAGCCGGAATACAGTTTAATACCGCATGATGCTCCGTCTGAGAAATAATCATATGACGCCTTCCGGTCATCTTTCCGTATGCCGCCGCAGTACGAATTGCCTGATTGTCCGCCTCGGTGCCGCCGGAGGTAAAATAAATTTCTCCCGGCTCTGCTCCGATGCAGGACGCAATCTTTTCCCTTGCCGCCTTAAGCGCCCGTGCTGCCTCGCGCCCGCATGCATGGATGCTCGACGGATTCCCGTAATACTGCCTCATGCAGTCGGTCATGGCCTGCAAAGCCTGCTCTGAAATTGGGGTGGTTGAAGCATGGTCAGCGTAGATTCTGTCCATTTTCTTTCTCCTATACAAATTCTGTTTATTATGCTACATTAATCCTGATAAAAGGCGGGAAACAATATGTTCTTAAAGCGTAAAAAGAAACGTTATCTAAAAGTCACACTCGATAAGGCGGTCCTCTACGACGGTCTCTGGGACAATCTGCCCATTACGGAGGAAGTCATTATAGAAAAGAGTATCGAATTCTTTAATGACCCCGAACCATGCGCCATTCACCGCGGTGCCGTTCAGATTCGTCTTCTGGCTGA
>CAMNCH010000131.1 GCA_946534145.1 uncultured Lachnospiraceae bacterium | reverse complement strand
AACGACCCGCAGAAGATTATGCTCAATATCGTGGAGCTGATTACCAAGAACCTTCCCGCGTATGTGGATGCGGACCCCTTCGACATACAGGTTCTTACTCCCACCAGAAAGGGCAATCTCGGCGTAATCATGCTTAACCGATATCTTCAAAACGCTCTGAACCCGCCTGACAAGCACAAACACGAGCATTACTATGACGAAGAAGTCTTCAGGGAAGGCGACAAAGTAATGCAGATTCGCAATAACTATCAGGCCACCTGGGAAGTATTCGGCAAATACAACATTCCCATAGATTCCGGTATAGGCATATTCAACGGTGACATGGGAAGGGTAATTGAAATAGATGAATCGGACTCAAGCCTTACGGTGGAATTTGATGACAACAAACGCGTCAAATATGATTTTGCCAACCTCGACGAATTGGAACTTGCCTATGCCATAACGGTTCATAAATCTCAGGGAAGCGAATATGGTGCGGTTATCATGCCTGTAGTCAACGGACCGAAGCAGCTTATGAACCGAAATTTACTGTATACCGGTGTCACAAGAGCCAAAAAATGCCTTGTTATGATCGGAAATCCCGGAATAGTACATGAAATGATAGAAAATAATCATGAAAACTTAAGATATTCCGGCTTAAAAAATCGTATACTGGAACTTGAATAAACTTCGAAGGTTTATCATATAATCGTTACACAATGAATATCCTGAATTTACTCTATCCGGACCGATGCCCTTTGTGCGATACGGCCCGTCCTGTGAAAGAAACGGGAGTCTGTCCCGAATGTGCCAAAAAGTTAATAACGATAAAAGGCCCTGTATGTGAGAAATGCGGGCGCCCGGTGACCAAAGAAGGAGAGATTTGCTACGAGTGTATCGCAGAGGATTTTTCTTTTGACGGAGGCAGAAGCGTATTCACATACTCAAGCGTAAGCGACAGCATATACAGGCTCAAGTACATGAATCGTTCGGCATATGCCCGCACTTACGGAAAACTCCTGGCAAAAGAAGCCGGAGACTGGCTTGAATGGATTAAACCGGATGCCCTGGTACCGGTTCCTCTTCATAAAAAACGGTTAATTAAGAGAGGATATAATCAAGCTAAAGAATTGGCTGATGCGATTTCAGGTGAAGTGGGAATACCTGTGGCGGACTATCTTGTGAGACGTTCAAAAAACACCGTACCACAGAAGCTTGTTGATAAAAAGGGCCGTCAAATTAATATGAAAAAGGCTTTTATTGTCGAGGAAAATGTTGTATCCTTTAAGAGGATAGTTCTAATCGATGACATTTTTACAACAGGAAGTACAATAGATTCCCTGTCACGTGTGCTTAAAGATGCAGGAGTTAAAGAGGTATATTTTTTAACAATAAGCCGCGCGGGAGTCTGAATCAGTTAGCCGGTCATAAACCATTGACACCAGGAGGATTAACATGAACGTACGTAATTGTAGAAAATGCGGCAGACTTTTTAACTATGCGATGGGACCGATTATTTGCCCGCAGTGTAGAGAAGCCCTTGAGGAGAAATTCAAGGAAGTTAAGACCTACATTTCGGCACATAACGGATGCGGTATTCAGGAAGTAGCGAGAGAATGTGATGTTGAGGTATCCCAGATTCAGCAGTGGCTCAGAGAAGAGCGTCTGCAGTTCTCCGAAGACTCAATGGTTCAGCTTACTTGTGAATCCTGCGGAACTACCATTCGTTCCGGCAGATTTTGCGAAAAATGTAAGAACGAAATGGCTAACGGTTTCTCCAATGCCATCAAACCGACGGCTCCGCCTCCGGTTGAGAAGAAAGAAACGAAAGAAGCTCCCCGTATGCGCTTCCTCAATTAAAAATGTGTATTCCGGGGGGAATAAATATTTTAAGGTGAGTTATGCTAAGTGAAGAGCGAATAAAACTGATGACCCGCATGGCTTCCTTTGAAGACAATGAAGGTAAGGAATATGATTCCGCTTCCACTCATTTCAGAGGTGACTATGTCGGTGCACAGGTCCTAAAGGCTGTCATATGTGCCACCATAGCATATATGATAGTTTTTGGTGTGTATATTTATTACAACTATGAAACATTCATGACAGACATCTACAAGATGGACATTTGGGCCTTCGCTACATCTGCGCTTAAGTGGTATGCGGTTGTAGTGGTGGTATACAGTGTTATCGTATACATTGTATTTTCCATTAAGTATACGAAAGCCAGGCAGGGACTTAAGAAGTACTTTAACAATCTTAAACTGCTTGGATCGCTTCTTGTCAAAGAAAGCGAAGAGAAACAGGAATAGTGTGGTACTTTTATGAGAGAATTATTGGTATTTAAAGAAAAAATAAAGAGGTTTGTGGGTAAAAACGACGTATATATTGTGCCGTTACTTAAGTTTGTTCTTACGTTCCTTGCACTTCTTCGTATTAACGGACAGCTTGGTTTCAGAGGCAAAATAGCCGGCATGCCCATTACACTTGTTGTGGCGCTTGCAGGTTCATTCTTACCGCTTAATCTTACGCTTGTAATACTGGCACTTATCATTGTGTTTCATTTGACGGCGTTGTCGCTTGAATGCGCAGCATTGGTATTTGCGCTGTTTTTGGTGATGTTCCTTTTTTACTTCAGGTTTGCTTCAAAGGATTCGGTGGCGGTTCTTTTAACTCCTCTTTCTTTTGCTTTCAAACTTCCCTACGTGATTCCGATTTCCATGGGTCTTGTGGGAACTCCCTCATCCATGGTTTCTGTAGGATGCGGCGCTGTTGTATATCATGTGCTCCATTATATTGCGGCCAATAAACAGGAACTGGGTTCCGTATCCATACTTAAGGACGGAGATAAATCTGAGAAAATTGCCGGTGTCAAATCACTGGTAGACGGAATTCTTAACAACAGAGCCATGATGGTATATGTTGTTGCTTTTGCCGCTACGGTACTGGTGGTTTATATTATCAGAAGACTGGCTATAGCTTACTGCTGGCAGATTGCAATCGTAGCCGGCGCAGTTACATGCCTTATTACCGTTATCGTTGCCAACGGTATCTTTAAGGGTGGCGTTTCTGTAGGCGGAGCCTTTATAGGATTAATACTTTCAATAATTCTTAATATAATCTTACAGTATTTCTGTTTTGATTTGGATTATAATCGTACGGAAAAGGTTCAGTTTGAGGATGACGAGTACTATTACTATGTCAAAGCGGTACCCAAGAATACCATCCGCGTTGCGAGCGCTCCTCAGAAGAGAAAACCTGCAGTCGAAAGACCTGTGGCAGAGAGACCTGCAACTGACAAAGCTGCTGATGCCAGATCAAAATTATCATCGATTTTAAAACCGGCCAAGCCGGCATCATTTCGGAAACCGGTCCGCAGGGAATCTTCCGAAGATTCCACAGAATCCGGAGCAAGACGCACGGTAAGGACCAACGCCGCCAATGCGGCCAGAAGAAGCGCTCAGAGACCTTCTTCGGAAGGGCGCAAGCCTTTGGAATAAAGGGCAGGACTTTGTTTTGCCGGAAAGGGAAGATTTAAGGGATGGCAAATCTTATAGAATTTGCTAAAAGCACATTTGAAAAATTCAATATGCCTCAGATTTCATGGACCGACTTAATCGAGATCCTCGTTATTGCGTTTCTCATCTATGAAATCATCCTGTGGATAAAGAACACCAAAGCCTACGCCCTTTTAAAGGGTGTGGTTGTCATTGGTGTATTTCTTTTGTTTGCCGAGATTTTTGAGATGAACACCATCCTTTGGATTGCCAGCAAGTTATTTACCATTTTGGCAACCGTTATAGTAGTGGTATTCCAGCCTGAGTTAAGAAAAGCTTTGGAGCAGCTGGGCCGTTCCAATCTCTTCTCCAATATGATTCACTTTGACAGCAACAGTTCCTCGGGCGGTAAGTTTTCTGATACCACCATTCATGAGATTATCAGAGCCTGCACCGAAATGGCCAAGGTTAAGACCGGCGCCCTTATAATAGTTGAACAGAACAACGTTTTAAGCGATATCGAGCGTACCGGAATAGCGGTTGATGCCGTTGTTTCCAGTCAGCTTCTTATAAACATCTTTGAGCATAACACACCTCTTCATGACGGTGCGGTTATCATAAGGGGCGACAGAGTAGCGGCAGCCACCTGTTACCTTCCTCTTTCGGACAATGCATCCCTCAGCAAGGAACTCGGTACCAGACACAGAGCCGGCGTAGGTATGTCCGAAATCGCCGATTCTCTTACCATTATCGTTTCCGAACAGACCGGACGTATCAGCGTGGCCTATGAAGGCGAACTTACCAGAAACGTGGATACCGAAGTTCTGAGAAAGAAACTTGAGATGATTCAGGACAAGCCTGAAACAGAGAAGAAGCATTCCTTCTTTAAAGTGAAAGGGGGTAAGCGCGTATGACGATCAAAGACCCCATTAAGAACAGAATTACAGCCAGATTTAACAAGAAAAAACTGACCGACAATATCGGTCTTAAGATAGTTGCATTGGTGGTGGCCATTCTTCTTTGGTATGTTGTGGTTAACATTACCGATCCCATCATAACCCAGACATATAAAAATGTTCATGTTAAGATTTTGAATCCCGAAGTTATTACCGACCAGGGCAATACGCTTCAGGTTGTGGACGATTCCGCATTGATTCCCACCGTAACGGTTAAAGCTCCCCGTACCATAATTCAGGAACTGGGTTCCAACGTGGATACCATTGTTGCCACGGCCGATATGAACAAGCTTTTAAATGACGGAACTTCGGTTCCCATTGAGTGTACGGTCAGCAAGTATGCGGAAAAGATTGAGAGTATCAGACCCTCAATCGACTACGTACAAGTCAGCATTGAAAAGAAAAGGATAATTCAGCTTCCCATAAGCGTTACCACTTCGGGAGAAGTTGAAAGCGGATATATAGTGGGTGACAAGGTCTCCAACCAGAACCAGCTTAGGGTAAGCGGTCCCCAGTCGGTTGTAGAGAGAGTCAAGACTGCTTTTGCGGATGTTTCGGTAGGCGGATTTACCGGCAATATTTCCACTATGGCAGACATTGTTCTTTATGATGAAGAGGGAGAACCGGTTCCCATGGACAGCCTTGAATTAAACATTGACACCGTCAGAGTGGATGTTGAAATACTGGCTACCAAGAAGGTTCCGATTTACTACTCCATGATAGGCATTCCCGCCGAAGGATACGGAGTAACGGGCGAGATAGAATGCACGCCCGAGGTTGTTACAATTGCGGGCGAGAAGTCCAAGATTGACAATATTTCCTCGGTTAAGATTCCGGGTGAAGAGTTAAATGTTACCGGTCAGACCGACAACCTTGTGACTAACGTGGACATTCAGGACTATCTGCCTGAGGGTATACGTTTGGCAGATCCCGGTTCTTACAGTGGCAAGGTAACTCTCAAGGCTTACATCGAACCTTATGAAGAGTCGACTATAACCATCAATACCAAGGACATAGTCTATAAGAGTGTGCCTTTTGGTTTTGAGGCCGAAATGGCGGATTACATGGACAAGGCCGAGATTAAGATTACGGGCCTCAAGCAGGATATCGAGAAGCTTGGCTCCTCCAATATAGTGGGTGTCATCGACTTCGGCGATTATGCGCTGCTTAACAATATTACGGAATTCGAAGAGGGAGTTTACAATTGTGTTCTCACCCCCGAGCTTCCGGAAGGAATTCGTGCGAGCAGCACGGTTCTGATTCAGATAAGACTTAAGAAAAACGAGGAATAAATAATGGCAAGAATGTTTGGAACAGATGGGGTCAGAGGCATAGCCAATGAGGAACTTACCCCGGATCTTGCACTTAAGCTGGGTCAGGCCGGCGCATGTGTTTTGTCCAAAGAAAACCAGCACAAGCCCACTATCATGGTGGGATGTGATACCCGTATTTCGGGTGATATGTTAGCCAATGCATTAATGGCAGGTGCCTGCTCTGTAGGAGCAAACTGCGTATACGTGGGAGTGCTTCCTACTCCCGCAATCGCTTACCTTACCAAGAAATATAAGGTTGACGCGGGCGTAGTTATTTCCGCATCTCACAATCCGGTTGAGTTTAACGGTATCAAGTTTTTTGACGGAAACGGATACAAGCTTCCGGATGCTTTGGAAGATGAAA
>CAMNCH010000130.1 GCA_946534145.1 uncultured Lachnospiraceae bacterium | reverse complement strand
GGGAGCCTTAAGCACCAGTTTGCCGCCGGAAAGCCCCTTCCCGAAATAGTCGTTGGAGTCGCCGGTCAAAGAAAGTGTCAATCCCTTAGGTATGAATGCACCGAAGCTCTGTCCGCCCGCGCCTTCGCACTCAAGAAGAATTGTGTCTTCTTTGAAGCCTTTGTGATTCTTTCTTACTATCTCCGCACCGAGCAGTGTTCCGAAGGTTCTGTCGGTGTTGGTTATTTTAACTTTCTTTTTGCAGGAAGCGCCTTCCTTTAAAGCCTTCTGAATATCTGCGTCCTTAAGAAGAGTCTTTTCGTCGGCAGTCTTCTCAAGTTCGAAATCATAGTAATCTTTGGTGCCCGAAATGCCCTCGGGTTTCTTCAAAAGAATGCGGCTTAAATCAATCTTCTTTTCCCGCTCGGAAAGGTTGTCGCGCATCTTTAAAAGATCGCATCTGCCCACCAGTTCGTTGACGCTTCTTACGCCGAGCTTGGCCATGTATTCACGCAGTTCTCTGGCAATAAAATGCATGAAATTCATGACGTATTCGGGCTTGCCGGAGAAGTTTTTACGAAGCTCCGGGTTCTGGGTTGCAATGCCCATGGGGCAGGTGTCGAGGTTACATACGCGCATCATTACACAGCCCAAAGTTACAAGTGGAGCGGTGGCAAAACCAAACTCCTCGGCGCCCAACATTGCAGCTATGGCCACGTCTTTACCGCTCATGAGTTTACCGTCGGTTTCGATTAAGACTCTGTCACGAAGTCCGTTCAAAAGAAGGGTCTGATGAGTCTCGGAAAGTCCCATTTCCCAAGGTATTCCGGCGTTGTGGATGGAGCTTATGGGAGCTGCTCCGGTTCCGCCGTCGTAACCCGATATGAGGATTACGCCCGCACCTGCTTTGGCAACGCCTGCAGCGATGGTGCCCACGCCGGCTTCCGCAACGAGCTTAACGGATATGCGCGCGTATTTGTTGGCATTCTTAAGGTCGTATATTAACTGGGCCAGATCCTCGATGGAGTAAATATCGTGATGGGGCGGAGGCGAAATAAGGCTTACGCCCGGGGTCGAGTGTCTGGTCTTGGCTATCCAGGGATATATCTTTCCTGCGGGAAGGTGGCCGCCTTCACCGGGTTTTGCGCCCTGGGCCATCTTAATCTGGATTTCTTTGGCACTGGTTAAGTATCTTTCGGTTACGCCGAAACGTCCGCTTGCCACCTGCTTGATGGCGGAGCATCTGTCTTCTTTGGTGCCGGCGGATTCGAGGCGTTCGTCGCTTTCGCCGCCTTCGCCGCTGTTTGACTTGCCCTGAAGCCTGTTCATGGCTATGGCCAGGGTCTCGTGAGCTTCTTTGGATATTGAGCCGTAGGACATGGCGCCTGTTTTGAAGCGCTTAACGATTTCGTCTTCGCTCTCCACTTCCTCAAGGGGAATAGGCTTTTCGGCGTACTTAAAATCAAGAAGGCTTCTTAAATAGCCGGTCTCCTCAGCATTTACCATTTCGGTGTACTGCTTGAATTTATCGTAATTGCCTTCTCTGGTGGCACACTGAAGCATGTGAATGGTGCGGGGATTGTATCTGTGGGTTTCGCCCTGGGCACGCATCTTGTGGCGGCCTACGGAGGAAATGGTTAAATCGCTGGCCAGGCCCAAAGAATCAAATGCTTTTGAATGAAGTGCATCTGCGGTCTCCGCAATATCAGTAAGGTCAATGCCGCCGATACGGCTGATGGTGCCGGTGAAATATTTGTCTATAAGTTCTTTGCCGATGCCAACTGCTTCAAAAATCTTGCTGCCCTGGTAGGACTGAATGGTGGAAATACCCATCTTGGAAGCAATCTTGGTGATGCCCGCAAGAACCGCTTTGTCGTAGTCGTCTACGGCCGCATAGTAATCCTTGTTAAGAAGGCCGTCATTAATAAGCTTCTCGATGGAAGCGTGCGCAAGATAAGGGTTAACCGCACTTACACCGTAGCCGAGAAGTGTGGCAAAATGATGAACTTCTCTGGGTTCGCCGGACTCAAGGATTAAGGACATGGCCGTACATTTCTTGGTCTGAACCAGATGTCTGTGTACCGCCGCAACCGCAAGAAGCGAAGGTATTGCCACGTGGTTCTCGTCCACGCCTCTGTCCGAAAGAATCAGTATGTCGGCGCCGCTCTTGTAGGCTCTGTCCACTTCCACAAAGAGGTGGTCGAGAACTCTTCCGAGGGGCATCTTCTTATAATAAATAATCGGAACCTTGGATACCTTGAAGCCTTCTTTTTCCATGGAGCGGATTTTAAGCATGTCAAGGTCCGTAAGGATAGGGTTTTCAATCTTTAAAACACGGCAGTTCTCGGGAGTCTCGGACAAAAGGTTGCCGTTTTTGCCCACGTAAACCGCTGTGGAGGTTACAATCTTTTCACGCGCCGCATCAATGGGAGGATTGGTAACCTGAGCAAAGCTTTGCTTGAAGTAGTCAAACAAAGGTCTGTACTGTTTCGAAAGCACCGCGAGAGGGGTGTCCACGCCCATGGCGCCGATGTGTTCGCTCTTGTTAAGAGCCATGCTGAGGATTTCTTCCGCATACTCTTCGTAGGTGTAACCGAAGGCCTTCTGAAGTCTGCTTAACTCTTCTTCCGAGTAGGAAACAGGTCTTTCATTGGGGATTCTAAGGTCGCGAAGCTTGATTGTGTTGCAGTCAATCCATTCGCCGTAAGGCTCCTTGGAAGCGTATTTTTCTTTTATCTCGCTGTCTTCGTAAATCTTTTGCTGCTTTAAATCCACGAGAAGCATTTTGCCGGGGTGGAGGCGTTCTTTCTTTATAATATGGGCTTCGTCTATATCAAGCACGCCCACTTCCGACGAAAGAATGAGGCGTCCGTCATCCGTAACGTAGTACCTGGAAGGTCTTAAACCGTTTCTGTCAAGGATTGCGCCCATAACGTCGCCGTCGGAAAAAAGAATGGATGCGGGACCGTCCCAGGGCTCCATCATGGTGGCATAGTATCCGTAGAAATCACGGACCTTGTCGGAAATCGTATCGTTGTGATCCCAAGGTTCGGGTATTAGAATCATAGCCGCAAGGGGCAGGTCCATACCGCTCATAACCATGAATTCAAGGGCATTGTCAAGCATTGCCGAGTCGGAGCCTTCCGAAGGAATTACGGGAAGAACTCTCGTCATGTCCTCGGGTGTGAAGGCATTTGTGTACATGGTTTCTTCACGGGCCAGCATCTTGTCCACGTTGCCGCGGATGGTGTTGATTTCACCGTTGTGCACCAGCATTCTGTTGGGGTGAGCCCTGTGCCAGCTGGGGTTGGTGTTGGTGGAGAATCGTGAATGCACCATGGCAATGGCGGACTCGTATGCTTTGTCCTGAAGGTCGGTGTAGAAGCTTCTTAACTGTCCTACCAGAAACATTCCTTTGTAAACGATGGTGCGGGAAGAGAGTGACGGAACATAAGTATTATCGTTACTCTGTTCAAACACGCGCCTGATGATATATAACTTCCTGTCAAACTCAAGGTCACTCTTTAAGCCTGCGGGACGGGCGATGAAGCCCTGATAAATGTCGGGGCAGCTCTCTAAAGCCTTGGAGCCGAGAACATTTGCAACCGTGGGCACTTTTCTCCAGCCAAGGAACTTAAGGCCTTCTTTTTTCACTATGACCTCAAACATCTTCTTGGCCTGGCTTAACTTAAGCTCTTCCTTGGGGAAAAAGAACACGCCCACACCGTATTCGCGCTCACCCGGAAGCTCGATACCGATCTGCTTGCAGGCCTTTGCAAAGAATTTGTGGGGAACCTGTGTAAGAATTCCTACGCCGTCACCGGTCTCGCCTTTTGCGTCTTTGCCGGCTCTGTGCTCTAAGTTCTCAACGATTTTCAAGGCATCATCCACCACTGCGTGGCTTTTTTTGCCGTGGATATTGATGATGGCTCCGATACCGCAGTTGTCGTGTTCAAAAGAAGGATCGTACATATTCTGCTGTGGAAGTTCTGTGTCCGTTCTCATGTTGCAAATACTCCTTAGGTTTATTTCTTTTGCTGCATATACTTAACCGCCGCCTCTACAAGACCTTTGAATAAAGGATGGGCCGCATCGGGGCGGGACTTGAATTCGGGATGGGCCTGGGTGGCAAGGAAGAATGGATGGTCCTTAAGCTCTATCATCTCAACTATTCTTCCGTCCGGGGATTTGCCCGAAAGTGTCAGGCCGTTTTCGGTAAGAACATCAACGTATTCGTTGTTGACCTCGTATCTGTGACGGTGACGCTCGCTGATGTTTTCTTCCCCGTAGAGTTCGTATGCTTTGGTGGATTTGTCAAGCTTACAGGGGTAAGCGCCCAGTCTTAAGGTTCCGCCGAGGTTCACCACGCCGTTTTGCTCGGGCATTAAGTCGATTACGGGATACATGGTGTCCGGATTGAGCTCGCTGCTGTTGGCGCCTGAAAGTTTGCAGACGTTTCTTGCAAACTCAATGATGGCCACCTGCATTCCCAGACACAGGCCGAGGAAAGGAATCTTGTGTTCTCTTGCGTATTTCACGGCTTCAATCTTGCCTTCCGTGCCTCTTACGCCGAAGCCGCCGGGTACCAGGATTCCGTCGGAATCCTTCAGGTATTTCTCCGCTCCTTCTTTTTCTATGTCCTCGGAATCAACCCAGTTGATTTCGACCTTGGTCTGTTCGGCGATGCCGCCGTGTTTTAAAGCTTCCGCAACACTTAAGTATGCGTCGTGAAGTGCCACGTATTTGCCCACGAGGGAAATCTTAACGGTTTGCTTTGGGTTCTTTTCTTTTACGGTGATTTCCTGCCATTTGGTAAGGTCGGGAGTCTTTATGGGAAGATTAAGCAGCTTACATACGGCGTCCGCGAAGCCTTCTTTCTCCAGCATCAGGGGCACGTCGTACAAAGAAGGCGCGTCCAGGTTTTCAAGGACATTCTCCTTTTTGACGTTGCAAAAGAGAGCTACTTTTTCTTTTAAATGATCGTCAAGGGGATAGTCTGAGCGGCAAACCAGGATATCCGGCCAAAGTCCCATGCTCTGAAGGTTTTTGACGCTCATCTGGGTGGGCTTGGTCTTAAGTTCGCCGGAGGCTTTAATATAGGGAATCAGAGTCACGTGCACCATGGCGGTGTTGCCGATTCCCTGCTCGATTCTGAACTGTCTGATGGCTTCAAGGAAAGGCTGGCTTTCAATGTCGCCTACGGTGCCGCCCACCTCAACGATGGATACAGTGACTTCTCCGTCGTCTTCTTCGGTGTGAAAGCGGGACTTTATTTCGTTGGTGATGTGGGGAATTACCTGAACCGTGCCTCCGCCGTAATCTCCGTGGCGCTCTTTGTTAAGAACGGTCTGATATATCTTGCCGGTGGTTACAGTTGAATTTCTGGTAAGGCTTTCATTGATGAAGCGCTCGTAATGGCCAAGGTCCAAATCCGTCTCACAGCCGTCGTCCGTTACAAAAACTTCGCCGTGCTGGATAGGGTTCATGGTACCCGGGTCCACGTTGATGTAGGGGTCAAACTTCTGCATTGTGACCCTGTAGCCTCTGGCCTTTAACAAACGCCCGAGGGATGCTGCAGTAATTCCTTTTCCGAGTCCCGATACGACTCCGCCTGTTACAAATACGTATTTAACCATGTTTTTACCTCTCTATCCTCTGTAAATCTAACTTCTCTTCTCTTTCTTTTGCTCTTAAATGCCGCTTGCTCCGTAGTTCTTAAGAACTCTTGCGGAAGGATCCGATACGTTGCAGCCCTCCCAGGATTTGTTGGGCATCCAGAAATCCTTAATCATATGTCCCTGACCGGGGTAAAACTCTTCAAAGAGTTCCCTGTATAAAAGGGATTCTTTGGTGAAGGGAGTTGCGTGGCTGTATTTTTTCCGCCTCTCTTCATACTCCTCGTCGGTGTATTTGGATTCGGCATATTCTTTTAAGTAATCCACCATTGAATGTCCTACGGCATCCGAGAAAGCAGCTTTCTCTCGCATAAGGATGTCATAAGGCAGGTAATCGCCTTCAAATGCATGTCTTAGCAGGTATTTTCCTTTGTTGTAGACGTTCATCTTAAGCTTGGGATTGATGCTCATGACGTACTTCACAAAGTCAAGGTCGCCGAAGGGTACGCGGGCTTCCATTGAGTTAACCGAGATGCATCTGTCGGCTCTTAAAACGTCGTACATGT
>CAMNCH010000129.1 GCA_946534145.1 uncultured Lachnospiraceae bacterium | reverse complement strand
AGCACAAGCGCTATAACTGAAAGATGAATTTACACACAATTATGGACTTGACTTCCAATTAAATGCTTTATGCTTTTTTTGCCACAATATTCTTCATAACAATCAGGAATAATATGGTCAACGCTACTCCTGCAGGTATGGAAAGCCATACGAGATGAATTCTGTCAAGTATACCCGCTATCAAATAGCATATAAAGGAAATTCCTGCCACCGACAGCGCATAAGGAAGCTGGGTCTCCACATGGTCGATGTGATTGCAATGTGCTCCGGCGCTTGACATTATGGTGGTATCAGAAATAGGTGAGCAATGGTCGCCGCATACTGCGCCGGCAAGGCAGGCGGAGATTCCTACAAAGAATAGTCCCGATGTCTCAGGGAAAATAACGGATACGATAGGAATCAGTATTCCGAAAGTACCCCATGAAGTACCGGTTGCAAAAGCAATCACCGTAGCAACAAGGAACACAACTGCGGGAAGGGCGAATTCCAGTTTACCCGCTCCCACCATAAAGCTCTTTACAAACGCCTCGGCATCAAGAGCACCGTTGGTCATATTCTTAAGTGCGGTAGCAAGGGTCAGAATGATAATGGCGGGAACCATTGCCACAAAGCCCTGCGGAATGCATTCCATAGCCTCTTCAAAGGTCACAACCTTGCGAATGATTAAATATACCGCTATTACTACAAGCGCTATTATACTGCCCCAGGGAAGACCTACCGTGGCATCTGTCTCTGAGAATGCTTCACGGATGGTAGCGGTTCCGCCAAGGGAATTCATACCGTTTCTGATAAGCGCCCATATACACACGACTATGAGCACCAGAATCGGGATGATAAGGTCGTAAAGCTTACCCCTGTGAGGAGTCGCGGGGCCGTTCTCTTCCATCTTTCTTTCGCGTTTCTCGTTGGTAACGTTTAAGATACTCAAGTCGCCTGTTTTTTGCGCTTTAATCTCGAAATCCGCCATTTTGCCGTAATCGTAGCCGAGTATGGCAATCACAATAATAAATACCAGCGTAAAAATCGAGTAGAAATTGTAAGGAATGGCTCTGACAAAAAGGTCGAAGCCGGAATAAGTATCGGTGTCCACAGCGCCCGAAACAGCCGCTGCCCAGGAGGAAACCGGGGCAATCATACAAACGGGTGCTGCTGTGGCATCGATTAAGTATGCCAATTTAACACGGCTTATCTTCTTGGAATCCGTGACGGGGGTCATAACCGAGCCCACTGTCAGGCAGTTGAAATAGTCGTCTATAAAGATAAGCACACCAAGGGCAAAAGTAGCTAGCATGGCACCGGCACGCGTCTTAATGTGCTTCTGAGCCCACTCACCAAAGGCTCTCGAGGCGCCGGATTTATTCACAAGCGCCACGATAATGCCTAAAATTACCAGGAAAATAAAGATTCCCGCCGTTCCCGTCACTGCACTTATAAGTGCATCTTCGGTAACAGTATCAACAGTACCGAGAATGTCGCAATCCGCCGCCATAAAAGCGCCTAAAAGCACTCCGATAAAAAGCGATGAATATGCTTCTTTGGTTACAAGAGCCAGAATAATGGCTACAAGAGGGGGCACTAACGCCCATCCTGTGCCGGCAAACTGTCCTCCGTTAGCATGAACGATTGCTATAAGCGCAATCATTGCCACGAAAATAATCGCGGCGGTTAGAGCAGGTTTCTTTTTCATGGCTTGGTTTCTCCTTCTTTGTGAGAGCTATTTATTTCTGTTCCTGAGGGAGTTCTTCCCTGATTGCCTTTGTTCTGATTTCTTCACATATCTGATCTACAAATTCCTGAATGGACTTAACGCCTTCATCGCCTGCGAAACGGCTTCTTACGGATACGTTGCCGGAAGCTTCTTCGTCAGCGCCCACTACAAGCATGTAAGGAAGTCTGTCGAGACGGGCCTCACGAATCTTGTAACCGATCTTCTCGGGACGATTGTCAACAGTAACGTCTACGCCGTTCTTTTTAAGTTCTGCACGTACCTTTTCGGCATATGCTTCGTACTTCTCTGAAATGGGAAGGATACGAACCTGTTCGGGGCAAAGCCATGTAGGGAACTTACCTGCGTAGTGCTCGATGAGCCATGCAAGCGTTCTTTCGTAACAACCCATGGATGTTCTGTGGATAATCCAGGGAGTAGCTTTGTTGCCCTGCTCGTCGATGTAGTACATGCCGAATTTTTTGGCAGCGGAGCAGTCGAGCTGAATCGTTACCATTGTATCTTCTTTGCCGTAAACGTTCTTGGCCTGAATATCAATCTTGGGACCGTAGAAAGCAGCTTCGCCGTCAGCTTCGGAATAAACGATACCGTTCTTGTTCATAACGTCGCGAAGGAACTGCTGTGTGGAATTCCAGTATTCTTCATCGCCTTCGTATTTGGCGCTGTTGTTGGGATCCCACTTGGAAAGTCTGTATGTTACGTCTCCGTCGATTCCGAGAGTCTTCATAACGTAGTGAGCAAGATCCACGCAGCGTGTTAACTCTTCCTCGGCCTGTTCGGGTGTAAGAACAATGTGAGCCTCAGTAATCGTGAACTGACGTACTCTTGTAAGTCCGTGCATTTCACCCGAGTCCTCGTTTCTGAAAAGCGTAGATGTCTCGGACATTCTGTAAGGAAGGTCTCTGTAAGAGTGCTGCTCGTTCATGTATACGTGATACTGGAAAGGACATGTCATGGGACGAAGAGCCATAACTTCTTTGCCGTCTTCTGCATCCTTATTGAGAATGAACATGCCATCCATGTAATGATCCCAGTGACCGGAAATCTTGTAAAGGTCGGATTTGGCCATTAAAGGTGTACGGGTACGTAAATAGCCCCATTCATTGTCCTCAAGGTCTTCAATCCAGCGCTGGAGCTTCATAATCATCTTTGTGCCCTTAGGTGTAAAGAGAGGAAGTCCCTGGCCGATAACGTCAGCCGTAAGGAAAAGCTTCATCTCGCGGCCAAGCTTGTTGTGGTCACGCATCTTTGCATCTTCAAGCTTTGCAAGGTACTCTTCAAGTTCTTCTTTTTTATTAAATGCAGAACCGTAAATTCTCTGAAGTCTGTCTCTGTTGGAATCGCCTCTCCAGTAAGCCATGGAGGAAGAAGTAAGCTTAAATGCCTTAACTCCCTTTGTGCTCATAAGGTGAGGGCCTGCGCAAAGGTCTACAAAGCCACCCTGATCGTAGAAAGAAATCTCAGCATCTTCGGGAAGATCGTTAATAAGTTCAACCTTGAAAGGCTCGTTTCTGTCCTGCATGAACTTAATGGCCTCGGGTCTTGAAAGAGTGAAACGCTTAATTTCATGTCCTTCTTTGATAATCTTCTTCATCTCTGCTTCAAGAGCATCCAAATCTTCTCTTGAGAAAGGCTCGGTTAAGAAATCATAATAAAATCCGTCTTCTACGGCAGGTCCGATTGTAACCTTGGCTTCGGGGCGAAGTCTCTTAACCGCTTCCGCAAGCACATGGGATGCGGTATGGCGGATAATGGGAAGAGCCGCGGGATCGTTGGCTGTAATAATGTTTAATGTTGCATCTTTGTCAAGGACTGTTCTTAAGTCTACTACCTTGCCGTCTACTTCGCCGGCGCAGGCTACACGTGCAAGTCCTTCGGAAATGTCGAGCGCAATATCATAAACACTCTTTGCTTCTGAGTACTCCTTAAAGGAGCCGTCTTTTAATGTAATCTTCATATTGATACATCCTTTCTGTGATTGAAAGTCTCGGCCGAGTGATTCGTTGCCATAGCAAAAAAATAACCCTCGCACGTCAAACGACATGCAAGGGTGCTTATCACACGGTTCCACCTTAACTTTCACTCAAACCCTTAACGCGGGACACGGCCCTTTATACTGTAGCTTTCAAAAGGGCGGCTCGGGAATGGTACCGTAAGTCTTAAGCACAGAAGCTCACACCGAAATGCTTCTTTCTCTGAGTGCCGTATCTCTCACGACATGTTTCCGTCGTAGCTTTTAGTTATATGCAAATAATATTATCATAATTTGAAATTGTCAAGTCTATGAATTCGGAAGCCATATTCCCGTTTGAATAAGTGCCACAGACGCTTGACTTGTCTTTATGCAAAAACCCCGCCCGGATAACCGGACGGGGCATTGTATAGCTTTATTATACGATATTTCTTATGAAGAAATTAGGGTTCTTCATTTTCGGAAACGTCTTCTGCAGGTGCTTCTTCAACAGGTGCTGTTTCGTTCTCGGAAACATCTTCAGCGGGTGCTGCTTCATTTTCAGAAACATCTTCTGCGGGAGCTTCTTCCTCAGCGGGAGCAGCTTCTACAGGTGCTTCATCTTCTTTGTTCTCGTCTTCTGCGGGAGCTTCTTCAACAGGCTCGTCCTTGTCGGCAAGAACAGGCTGTTTCTTCATGGTTGAAGACTTCTTGGTAATTTCAGAAGTCATCTTCTCGCTGTTAAGAGCGACTTCTCCGTCAACACGCTTGAGAACATGTGCGTTCTGAGCTGCACCGTCTTCGGAATCCCACTGGTAGAGACCTGAAACAGGCCATACCTTGGATGCGAACTGGCCGAGAGCACTTGCCTCAACCCATTCCTCACCGGTTTCCTCATTGTAGTAATCAGCGAGTGCGTAGAGTGTTACTTCATCGCTTCCGTTGTAGCAGCTGTAGAAAATGAATCCGGTTTCATCATCATAGTAAAGTGAGCTGTACTTGTACTCACCGTTTGTGCTGATGCCGGTTTCTCCTGCTAAGTAGCAGCTGATTCCGAGGTCACCGTATACGTATAAGGTATAGAGATTTCCTTCGCTGTCAATGATGTAGAAGATATCAACGTATACTCCGTAGTTGTTATTGAATACAGATGTAATATATGAAATACCCACGACATCTGCATCTCCGACATATCTTGAAAGACTGTAATATCCGTCTGACTCGCCGGTAGTCTTCTCAACAAGTAAGAAGTATCCATATACTCCGTAGATTTTGTCTGTTCCTGCACCGTACGCCGCATCAACGTTAACAGCTAAGGTTTCACCTAAGAGTTCGCTCTCAAAGGTATCAGGATTAACCTTATAAATTAAACCGTCATCGCTGTCTCCGTCCTGAGCTATAGCATAAAGAGTTCCATCTGCCAATGCGGTTGAAAGGAATGCTGCGCCCTGACGCTCTGAAATTTTCTTAAGTGTTAAATCTGATGAGTTGAAGCTTCCGAAGTATACTCCGCCTTCTTCATCCCAAAGTGTGGTGTTCAAGTCAACATCGATAGCGATTACTTCAACAACACATGCTGCAACGATAGGTTCTCCGTCTGCACCAAGCGCATTTGTCATAGCACCTACGATTGCGCGACCTTCGCTTACACCGGTAACTACACCGTCCTGATCAACGGTAGCAATGCTCTCGTCGAGAGATACCCATGTTACGCTATTGTCAACAATGCTGTCGGGACCTACAGTTGCTACAAGCTTGGAGGTACCTCCCTTGATTACTCTAAGGTACTCGCTGCTTAATGTAAGGCTTTCAGCTATAGTTACATCAGGCTCACCGCTTGCATTTACACGAACGATGGTAGTGTTGCCTGCGTAGTCGATTACATATACATAGAATAACTTCTGAGGATACTCGAAAGTAATCTCAGTTGCTGCGCCTGCTTCTTTCTGGTTAACAGCGAAAGAATCAATAACTGTGCTCTTGTCTGACCCAATGAGAGCTACAGCTGCAACGTAACGGTTATCGCAAACCTTAGCGGTAATCTTGCCGGGTGTGATAACGTTTCCGCTTACATCCTTTTCTGCCTCTGTGTAATCCACAAGTTCAACAGTAGGATTTGTATTATCGATTGTTACAGGAATTGTTAAGTTAATGCCCTTGCCCAGAGGAGCTGAAGGGTTCTTTTCGTAGTAAGCAGGGATAGCTGTTACATTAAGGTTAACTTTTGTTCCGTCAGGAAGTGCCTTTCCTTCTGCATCTGTTCCTGCCCAGTTAAGTTTAACGGAAGACTTGGTATTAAACCACTTAGCCTGAGTTACACTGTAATACGTAGCAGTAGCTTTGCCATATTCATCAGAGAGATATACCTCTCCGGTTTCTGCATTTGTAACAGAAGTGCTTAAAGAAGCAGCATTTCTGATAAGTGTAAAGTTGAATGCGCCAAACTTATCTCCTGAAAGTGAAGAGATAGCGTTTCTGTCTGCAATGTACTCTTCGTCATCTACGTACATGTTAGGCTGGAAGTAGTATGACTTGGAATCGCCTGCAAACTGATATGTAAGGTAATTGGTAAGGCTGATGCCATTGTAAGCAACCTGCTCTTCATCACCTGCAAGAGCTGCCATTCCGTCGAAGTGATCGAACATGGATGAATCACTCCAGTTGCCGTAGAATGCAAGGAAGGG
>CAMNCH010000128.1 GCA_946534145.1 uncultured Lachnospiraceae bacterium | reverse complement strand
AAAAAGCCCCGTGCGAAGAGCACGGGGCGGGATGTTTAGAAGATACGCCTGATGGCGATGATTTTGGTGAAGGTGGCGGAGCCTATGCAGATTCCGTCTTTGGGGGTTGCGGCATGTACGATTCTGCCGTCGCCCATGTAGATGGCTACGTGGCCGGAGTAGAAAAGAAGGTCGCCGGGAAGTGCCTGGTCGAGGGAGTCGATGGCGTAGCCGGAGCTTCTTTGGCCGGTACGAGGGAGCTTGACATCAAAGTGGGCGTAGATGCTCTGAACGAAGCCGGAGCAGTCGGCGCCGTTGGTGAGGCTGGTGCCGCCGTGAACGTAAGGGTTGCCTACGAACTGGAGGGCATAGTCTACAACCTGCTGACCGAGGGAACTGTCGGTGTTGACTGCGGCTGCGGCCGCTTCGCGGGCAGCTGCGTCCCTGGCTGCTTTTTCTTCCTGAGCTTTGATGGCTGCGAGAGCTCTTTCTTCGGCTTCTTTGCGGGCCTTTTCTTCCGCTGCTTTTCTGGCTCTTTCTTCTTCGATGGATTCGGCTTCCACAAATTCGGTGTGGAGGTCTACATACTCCAGGGAGATGTAGCCGGTTTTATTGTGATATGCTACTTTCGCAAAGCCGTCTTCTTTGTCCGTTACTACGAGTTCATCGCCTCTTGAGAAGGTTCCGAGGATGGATGACTCGGTGGTGGGCTTCTCTCTGACTCTCAGAGAGCCGGTGTTGATAGTGGCATATGTGGTCTCTACATCTCTCGCTATCTTGAGGGCGTCGGTGCCGCGTACCACGTATTCGGACTTAACGTAGCCTGTTACGGTACCGCTCTTAATCTTAACCCAGCCGTCTGTTTCCTCAAGGAAATGGCCGACGGAGTTATTGTAGAGTTTGCCGAGAACCTCGCTGTTTTTGCTCGGCTCCTTGCGAACGTTTATGTAATCGTCCACCTGAGCTATTACGAGATCCGAATACTGTCTGTTGTCGATAACTTCCACTATCGGTTGGTCTGCGGAGCTGATGGGAACGGCTGCGTATGCGTTACCCTGTCCTGCAGTAAATACCGTAAGCCCCAAAAGAAGGGCTCCCCAAAAATACTTCTTCCTCATTCTTAAATATATCCCCTATCTTATATCCTGCTGAACGCTTGATACGGCATTGGCGCCGTCAGCCACAGCTGTAATAATCTGACGAATGGGCTTCTTGCGGATGTCTCCGGCTACGTAGATGCCCTTAAGGCTGGTACGGCAGTCTTCGCCTGCGATAACATAGCCGTTATCGTCCATTTCAACCATGTCCTTAAGAATGCCTGTGCCGGGTCTGATGCCGACAGCCACAAAGGCTCCCCTTACGGGAATGTCTTTGTCTTCGCCTGTTTCTTTATTGTGAACCGTAACGGATTCAAGGCCGTCGGTTCCGTTAAAGGAAAGCACTTCGCTGTTCCATACAAATTCAACATTTTCACACTGCTCGAGGCTCTCAACCAGAGAATGAGCCGCTCTCAAAGAGTCTCTTCTGTGAATCAGGTAAACCTTGGCAGAGGTTCTGGCAAGATAAATTGCGTCTTCAACCGCAACGTCGGAGCCGCCGATAACGCAGACATCCTTACGTTTAAAGAAAGCGCCGTCGCAGGTAGCGCAGTAGGAAACGCCCATGCCCGCAAGCTCTTCCTCGCCGGGTGCATTTAAGTGAGCGTGTACGGCACCTGTAGCAAAAATAACGGTTCTCGTATCATAATCGCCTTCTGCTGTGGTTACTCTCCAGGCTTCGCCGTTTTGAGAAATCTTCTTAACGGATTCCACCCTTTTTTCGATGCCGGTGCTCATGGCATGCTGGGAGAATTTTTCACCGAGGTCCAGGCCGGAAATACCGGGAAGACCAAGGTAATTGTCAACTTCGTAGGTAGAAAGAACCTGTCCGCCGTCTACGGGGCTTTCTTCAATAAGCAAAGCATTAAGTCCTGCTCTTTTGGCATATACTGCTGCAGAGAGGCCGGCGGGGCCTGCTCCTATAATAATCGTATCAAACATATTGTTCTGCCTTTCCGACTAAAAAGTCGCATACGTATAGTTTAATGGTTAATCATCATTTTGTCAAAAAACGCTCAACCGCCTTCTTTGACGATATAGGCATTGTACAACATAATTGTAAACAAATTATGAATCCCGTGAAAACTTTTTGTTAATTCGGTTGTGTGCAATTTAATTTTGCATTTTAACGTCTTTCGCCTTCAAAAGAGAAAGGCGACCGATTGCTCGGCCGCCCCTTTCCCTATTTCCTACATATTACTTCATAATATGTATAGTTGTAACTTTGGTATTTACCTTATTGCCGTACTTGTCGGAAATTCTGCAGTAAACTTCCGCTCCGTCAAGCTTGTCGATAAGGAAACGTGAGAATGTCTTCTCTGTGCATCCGGCTCTGTGGAACTTGCCGTCGCCGCCGTTTGCGTCAGTGTACTTAATGTACCAGCAGTACTGAGCGTTGTCGGAGCTTAACTGTATGGAGCCGTCAACCATGTCATATGCGGCGCCTTCAGCCTTAAAGTAAGCTCTGTAGCCGGTCTTACCGTACATGTTGTAGCCTGCCCATCTGGTAATTGTTACTCCGCCGGGAACAATCTTTGCAACATCTGTCTTGACCGTATTTCCGTTTGCGTCTGTGATTACACAGTAAACTTCCATATTCTCTGTGCTTGTCTGAGAAGTTCTGTGGAACGTATCCGTGTACTGACCTGCCTTGTGGAACTTGCCGTCGCCGTCAGCGTGCTTGTAATACCAGGAGTACTTAAGTCCGTTACCCTTTGCCTTAACGGTAATGTTTACAGGCATTCCGTGTCTGGGAGCAAAGAAGTCCTTAGGCTGCTCAAGAATTACGGGCTTGGTGTTATTAACGGGAGCCTTAATTACATCGTACTCGGCTCTGTCGGGTGAGTTGTCAAATACTGTAGCATAGAAATCTTCGGGAAGTTCTTTTCCGTACATTACGTAGTCGCAGAAGCTAAAGAAATCATTGTATTCTGCGGTGCTGGTAGTGTGGTCGGTAGGATAATCGCCAAAGGCAATCTTTCCTTCGATTCCGAGGAACTTGTAAACTTCTTTTGCCTGAACGTAAGCTGCATACATACCTTCGGGGTTGGTTCCGTTATCGTAGTAGCCTGCGGAAACAATTAGTCCTCTGGGAGCTACCAAAGAAAGAAGCATGTATGTATCAAAAGGTGTGCAGTCGCCGCCGAGGAAGTCTGCGAATATGGTCTTAACCCATGCCATACCCTGACCCTGAACCTGTCCGATGGGCTCGATTCTCGTTACGAGATGGTCCTTTTCAAAGCCGTAGGTTTCGGTGTCATAGAACTTACCCTGTGCGGAGAATCTGAAGGGAGCCGCTCCGCCGACGCCTGAGTGTGCGGGGTTGGTAACTTTGATTCTGTCTTCGAGAACGCCTGTTACAAGGGCTGTCTTTCCGAGGAAGGAGAAGCCTGTTACCGCACTGTTTTCGGGATTGAGTTTAGCCAAATCTCCGATGCCTTCTTCGATGCAGTCGATGATGAGACCTGCGCCCCATGCTCTTGCAGCAAGAGGACCTACACCCGTGGTGTAAATGTTACCCTTGCACTCGGGATACATCTTGTAGAATACACCGTTGTAATAGCTGTCGTTGGAAGCCACGTCACCGTATGCGCTGTAATCGATAACCGCATAACCAGCATCCTGTGCTCCGCTTATGTTACCGCCGTAGTTGATGATATAAGGCCAGCCGCCTTCGGGAGCTTCACCCTCGGGAAGATATACTTTGAAGGTAAAGGAAGCGGGGTCGATACCCTCTCTTGAAACGGTAATCTTATAGTTGCTTCCGTCAACGGAGAATTCCTTTACAAGACCGGTTTCTTCAGCCTTAGGAAGCTTTCCGTACATATAGAACTCATAAAGGTCCTGAATTTCGTCGTGTCTTAAGTTCCAGGATTCTTCATCGGTTACGGGTGTTCCGTCTGCCATTGTGAAGGCATCGGGGTAATCCGGGTTTTCTTTGAAGCCGAGAACCGACTTGTGAACTCCGTCGTAGGTAATCTTTGACATCATATCGATTACGTTTGCGTAGTAAGCATCGATGGTCTCGTCGGTAAGAGCACCGGACATAGCCTCATCGTAGTAGCTCTGAAGCAGCGCACCGTCATAGTTAGCGTCAAAAGAATCTGCGTCGTAGTCTTCTTTTTCCATTGCAAGGGCCTTGTCAAGAACCTTAACGAGTACGTAAGGATCGTAGCCCTTTCTTACGGAACCTTCGCCCGCTTCGTCAGCAAGGAATACCATCTTGCCGGCCTTGTTGGGGTTAGAGTAGCAGTCGCCCGATGCCCATGCTACGGAATCGGTTCTTGAACCGTTTTCGCAAAGGTTAACGGCGATATCAAGGCTTAACTCGGAGAGTGCCTCAATATTCATGCTCTCGGCAAATTCATATCTTGCCTCAACTACGTATCCGCCTTCGATTTCTCTAAGCTTAGCGTAGAAAGGTTCGTTGTCGCCGAAGGTTACGGTTGTAACGTTGGCACGGTTGATTCTCCACTGTCCGCCGTCGCGACCGAAGGAATTCTTGGCCGAATCTTCCGGAGGAATGATAAAGAATTCAACAGAGTCCTTCTGGTGTGCGTCCGAACCCTTTACATCGTAGGTAGGATCCCAAACGGTTACCAGGAAGTAAACTGCCTTTTCGTCCCATACGGACTTGATCTCTGCGAACTGGCCCTTCTTGTCGGAGGTGGTCTTGTAAGTGTAAGCGTTAGCCCATACTTCGTCGTCCGCTTCGCCGTCTACCAAAGGAGTACCGGTCTTGGACATAAGTTTTCCGTAATGGTTGTCTTTAAGGATTGCTTCAGCCATAGCATCAAGAATAGCGTTCTGCTCGTCTATGCCTGCCTTTGTTGCTTCGGGGCTCTTAGCGTATGCAAGGGCCGCATTTAAGATTTCTTCGTCAAAAGAAGTCTTAACGGGGTAGGGATCAACGTTTTCTTTTACGAAATTCTTAATTCTGTTAAGGAGAGCATATCTTCCGATATCCTCGGTAAATGTATCCACATGCTTGCCTGCAAAAGCAATCTCTGTAAGGTCTTTTGCGATAAAGCCTGCGTTGTAGGTAGCGGTCCAGTTAAAGAAGCCGTACCAGCTGCCGGAAAGTGTTACGTTGTTTACAGGATAGCTTGTTGCAAACATGGCTTTTCTGTAAAGGGCAGTCTTCTTTTCCGAAGAAGCGTTGTTTACAACTGCCTCGAATAAGAAAGGCTTGCCGTTTTCGGGAGTGAAGCCAAGCTCTGCAAAAGAAACACATGCCTCAAGGTTCCAGCCGTTTTCGGTCTTGGAGGTTCCCGCACTTACGGAATCCACTTTGTTGTAATTTCTGTATGCCTTGCCTCTGAAGGTGCTCATGTCGAGGTCCCCTGTCCACTTTTCGGAAAGGGCTTCGCCGTCAGCGGTAATGACAAACTTTCTTGCTTTTGCTTCTGCATTCTCGGCTACGATAAATGCAAAGCTGTCTTCGTTTTCATCGGAATCGGCATCGGAGTAAACGTCAGCGTCGGTGATGTCTGCGTAAACGTAAAGGTATGTGTCGTCCCACATAACCTTGACTTTTGCGTCGCCGTCTGCCGTGTCTATGCCATCTGTCACTTCATCAATAAGGTTATCGAGGGTGAAGCTTCTGCTTTCATCCCAGATTGCGTCGATGTCGCCGTCGGCGATAACTACACCGTACTTGGAAACGTAACCGATGCGGGAGGCATGGAGGTTCTCTGCGAAGAGTCCGCCGTCAGCCTTGCCTGTGGTCCAGCCGCTTCCTACGGTGATTTCGTTATAAGGCATTTCTTTTAAGAAGAGAGCCTTTTTGGTCTTTAAGCTTCCGTCTGCCGCATAGTCTTCAAGAATTGCTTCAAAAGAAACTTCAACGTCATCAGCGGAAAGTTTAAGAAGTGTCAAAGGAATAACTGCTTCAACGGTGTATCCGTTCTCAGTGATGTTAACGGTGCTTGTTACGCCGTCAACTGCTTTGTAAGTCTTGGTAACGGTGGTCGCCCAGGTGTTCCAGTCAAAGTTAGCGGAATACTTAGGTGCCACTGCCTGACCGTCTGCGGTAAGTACTACATTTACCACATCGGAACCTGCGTTAAGGCCCTTGGCAAAAGTAAGTGCCAGTTCGTCTTCTTTGCCGGCCTTGCCTTCTTCTGTGAAGATTTCAGCGTCGGTAACGTCAGCCTTAACATAGAGATTGTCTTCGTCCCACATTAAGCTTACTGTTGCGGTTGCGCCGTCTTCCGCGCCTGCCACCACGTTCTTGGTAACATAGCTTGATGCGTTGTCCCAGCCGTCTTCTGCGGGAGTGCCGAAAGAAAGATCGTCGGGCTTTGAC